>JBKJKB010000047.1:0-3529 GCA_046597675.1 Gemmatimonadaceae bacterium | reverse complement strand
CACTACTCCGTCCACTGTGAGAACAGCATCGACCTAGTGCTGTTTGTCAACGGCTCGCGCTCGCGGAGCATCGCATGGGAGTGCTTGGCGAAATGCTGCCGCCACTCGAGCATTACCAGGTCGAACGCCTTCTCGGCGCCGATGTTCTGGCGCACCAGCGACTCGACCTCTCCGACCAGGTCGGCATCGTCCAGCATCGACGCCTGCACGTCGAAAATCGCGGCTTCCTCGTCGCCGGCGTGCTTTTCCGCCCGCCTGCGCACGTCGTGGAGCCGGTCCTTGGCGCGCGCGATGGCGGCGTGCAGGCGCGCGATCTCCGCCGGTATCGCTTCGTCCGGGATGATCCGGTGCCTCACCTCCGGCACCTCCCACCGCAGGACATGCACGGGTCCGATCACGATCCCGCGCGACGCAGGTATGCCGGTTATGGTCAGCATCAGCGTTCCCTGAACTTGCTGGCGACGAGCGCGGCCAGCGCTTCGACGGCCTGCTCTTCGTCCGGGCCGTCCGCGCGCAGCGCGATCGTGGAACCGAACTCGGCGGCGAGCATCATCACGCCCATGATGCTCTTGCCGTTGACCTCGAGATCGTCGCGGGTCAGAGTGATGTTACACTCGAACTTCGCGGCCGTCTTCACGATCTCGGCGGCCGGACGCGCGTGCAGCCCGAGCTTGTTGATGATCTGAACCTGTCGCTCGATCATCAGACTAGCACCGCGTAGAGGACGATGAGAGCCAGCACGCCGAGCGCCAGGCGCCAGCCGACGGAATTGTTCGGGATGCGCGCGAGTACCACGCCTCCGATCAGGACCGCGCCGATGGCGGTCGCACTCACTTCTCCCCCGATGCCGACTGCCCGCGCCACGGCCGTGGGAACGGCGATCCCCGCCAGCAATGCGCCGGCGCGATCGATCCACTCCGGGGCGCGCCGGAGAACAGGAGACGCGAGCGACTTCGCCACCTCTGTACCCTGCGAAAACCCGACCTTGAGACCCCACGCGCGAAGTGCCACGTGACCGACGTTGTACGTGACGAGAAAGAGCGCGACCACGAACCCCGCGCTGCCGCCTACGCCATATGCGCCGAGCGCGAGGAGCGAGCAGAGCGGCAGCCAGCCCGACCAGATCAGGCGATCGCCCACGCTGCCGAGCGGTCCGGCGAGCGCGGTTCTGAACCGCTCTATCTTTGCGGGATCGACCTCGTCGAGCTCCGCGCGGGTGAGCGCGCCGACCGCAACGGACGCGAGGTACGGATGCGCATTGAAGTACCGCGACTGGCGCGCGAGAGCGCTGCGGTACCTGTCACCTCCGCGCCCGCCCGGCAGCAGTCGCAGCGCGGGCTCCGCGCAAAAGCCGATTCCGTTGCCGAGCAGAGTCTCGTAGTTCCAGGAGCCCTGAACCGCGAACAGGCGCAATCCCATCGACAACCTGGTGAGAAACGGCACGCGTATGCGGGTCATTGTACCGCCACGAAACCGAGGCCGATGACGAGTCCGGCGAGAAAGAGCCAGCCGGTTCTCGTGCCCGCGGTGAAGAACTTCCAGATGGATCCGCCCGCGACGGCGCCCGCGAGTCCGATTACCGCCGCGTTGGAGAACGTGGCCGGCAGTCCCCATATCTCCACCATTCCTCGCGCGAGCGGGAGCGCCATGGCGACGGCGAGCAGCGTCAGGATGAAGCCGCGAGCCAGGTCGGCGGTCATGCCAAAAAGCTGGAGTCCAACGACGGCCCGATCCGAACCCGCCTCTATGAGGTCGCGTGTTGAAGCCGCGCGCGCGCCGATCAGCCTCCTCAGCGCGACCATGCTCGAACCGCTCAGCATGGCGGTCACGAGTGAAACGAAGACGGCGACGGCGAGCGCTCCCGGGCGGCCCGCGCCGACCGCGGCGAACACCGCGCCACCCGTAACGCCCGCGGTCCCCCACTCGGGATAGCGCGACGCGCCGAAGGGACGCGTATCAAGCGCAAGCAATTCGAGCACGACGCCGATCAGCAGCCCCTCGGGCGCGGAGCCCATGATCGCTCCGCCCGCCGTGGCCCCGACGATCGGGCGGGAGATCATCGCCTGCGGAAAGCTGACGAAGTCAAGCCCGCAAATCGCTCCCAGCAGCGCGATCGGAAGAATCTCAAGAACGTTCACAGTAGATCCTCCAGCTCGACCGGCTTGCCGCCAGGCACATCCTGCGCGGAGATCTTCACGCCCCTGCCAGCGAGGGTGCGGAGCGCCCGCTCCTCCTCCGAATTCAGAAAGACGTAGCGCAGTCGCTGGGTTCTGCCGGGCTTGTGATGGATGCCCCCGAGATTCACCTCGGTAACCGGCGCGCGCTCCGCGAGTCGGCTCATCGTGTCGATGTCCGAAGTAAGAACGATGCCCGTGCGCGAATCACTCTCCCAGATCGGGTGCTCGCGCTCCGCGCCTGCAACGTCCGCGAAGTACAGCGTCATCTCGGGTGGAACGCCCATGCGATACAGCTCCTGTTCCCAATCGGCGGCGGCGATCGTGTCGTCCACAAGCGCGATGAATTCAACGCCGAGCGGGCGACCCCATCCTACCACGACCTGACCGTGAATCAGCCGGTCGTCGATCCGGTGGAGCACGATCGACAAGCCTACTCTCCGCCGCTCGAATTCATCGCGGAGCGGCCCTTCTCGACCGCGGTCCGCGCTGCCGCGGCAGGGCCGCACCGCTCGCCGAGCGCGAACTCCAGCAGTGCCGCGAGATTCGCACCGGTAACGAGAACGAGCTTCGGGTTGTCGCGCATCACGCGCCGCGCGGCGTTAGCCGCGCTCCCGCCGGGAAGGTCCGTAAAGACTATCTCGGCTCCATCCGCGACATGCTGGCGGAGGACGCGCTCCAGCTCCTCAGCGGGATAATCCCGGTTGGATACCGCGGCGAACACGTCCGCGAGCCCGCAGATCTGCTGTACCGCGGACAGCAGCCCCGCGGCGAACTCTCCATGGCCGACGATCACGCCCCGCGCCGCTTTGCTACTCATCGTCCTCCTGAAGGTACTTCTCGACGTCCGCCGCACCCGCCATGTGCGCGATGAGCCGCTCGTTGAATGCGGATGCAGCGTCCACACCGCTGTACTTCAGCAGGTGGTTCAGCGCGATGACCTCGGCGATCACTGTGAGATTCTTCCCCGGATTGAGCGGCACGCGAATCTTCGGAAGATCCACACCGAGAATGTCCGCCGTCTCGGTATCGAGTCCGGTGCGATCCACGCGCAGCGCCTGGTTCCACTCCTCGAGCTGTACCACGACTTCGATCCGCTTCTGCTGACGGACGGCCTTTACCCCGAAAATCGATGGGATGTTGATCAGCCCGATCCCGCGAATCTCCATGTGGCCGCGCTGCAGCTTATGAGCGCGCCCGATCACGACATCGTTGCCGCGCCGCGTCACCATGACGACGTCGTCCGCCACGAGACGGTGCCCGCGCTCGACCAGGTCCAGCACGCACTCCGACTTCCCGATCCCGCTCTTGCCCGTAATGAGCAGGCCCACCCCGAAAACGTCCGCGAGCGATCC
>JBKJKB010000012.1:0-2669 GCA_046597675.1 Gemmatimonadaceae bacterium | reverse complement strand
ACTGAAGGTGCGGGGCCGGAAGACCAAGCCGTACGACCTGTTGATCGGCGCGCATGCGCGCGCACTCGGCGCCACGCTGGTCACCAACGACACCGAAGACTTCCGCCACATGCCGGGGCTCAGGCTGATCAACTGGCTTCGCGTCTGACGTGCTCGCGCCCTTCTTGCGCCGGTTGAGCAAAGAGGCCTAACGGCGACCGATGCGCCCCACCACCCGCGTGGTGAGGGAGCGCGGCGCGAGCTTGGTCACGAGCTGGCCGGCCTTGTCTCGTAGTAGTACTGATCATTGAACCGTATCTGTTTAGCGCCAAACGACGGCGCGCGTACTTTCTACACTTGTACCAAAACGGCGATCGTGGTTCCGTCTCTTCGTGGCCGGCGGCAAGAAACGAGCGACGACTCCTCGCGCGAAGAAGTCGCGGAAGCACTCCGATGTTGAGCGGCTGAAACGCGAGATCGCAGCGCTCCGCCGCGAGAACGCGAAGCTCCGACGCAAGCGCGAGCACCTGCGTGGCGAGAAGAAGCGACTCGTCCGCGAGATCGACCGCCTCGAGACGATGTGCGCCAAGCTGAAGGCGCTACTTGAAGAGGCCCGACGCGCTGGGAAGCGGCAGGCGGCTCCTTTCTCGAAGGGTGAGCCGAAGGCGAATCCGCGCAGGCCGGGACGTCGCGCGGGAGCCAAGTATGGAAAGCGCGGTCGGCAGAGGATTCCGAAGCAGGTCGACGAAGTCGTCGACGTGCCGCTTCCTGACTCTTGCCCGGACTGCCAGGGCGAGATCGAGCACGAGGCGGTCTCTGCGCAGTACCAGGTCGAGATCCCGCCCGTTCGTCCCCGGGTGACGCGCTTCGATGTACACAAGGGGACCTGCCTCTGCTGCAAGCGACCCGTGCGTGGTCGTGATCCTCGGCAGAATTCGGAAGCTCGTGGAGCCGCGGCGGTGGGTCTCGGCCCGAACGCGCTCGCGATCGCCGCGGAGCTCCACTACGGCCTTGGACTCTCGTTCGGGAAGGTTGCGACGCTCTTCCGGCATCTCTACGAACTTCCCGTGACGCGCGGTGGAATTTACCAAGCTCTCGCGCGGGTTGGAGAGAAGCTCGAACCGACTTACAACGCGCTGCAACGGGCGATCCAGTCGGCACCGATGGTCGTGCCCGACGAAACGGGATGGAAGGTTGGTGGATTCTTGAACTGGCTGTGGGTCTTCGCCACTCCGGAGGCGACGGTCTACGCCGTGCTGGATGGCCGTGGATTCAAGCAGGCGTCCGCCGTTCTTGGCGCGGACTTCTCCGCGTGCCTCGTGCGCGATGGCTGGGCTCCGTACGACAAGTTCACGAAGGCCACGCACCAGACGTGCTTCGCTCATCTCCTGCGGCGGTGCGTCGAGAATCTCGAGACGGCTCACCGCGGAACTGCGCGAGTCCCGCGCGCCGTTCAGCGGATCCTCAAGCAGGCGCTGGCGGTGCGGGACCGTCGGGATAGCGGCGAGATATCGACTCACGGAGCGCGCATCGCAGCCGGCCGGTTGGCGACCGAGATGGATGCGCTGCTCGCATGGAAGCCGACGGACAACGAGAACCGCAAGCTGCTCAAGCATCTCCGGAATCAGCGCGACGCTCTCTTCACCTTCCTCACCGTGCCCGGAGTCGACGCAACGAACTGGCGCGCGGAACAGGCGATCCGCCCCGCCGTCGTTGCGCGAAAAGTCTGGGGCGGGAACCGCACGTGGCACGGCGCGATGACTCACGAGAACATCATCAGTTTCCTTCGCACGGCCTCGCAGCAGGGCCTCGACTCGGCCAAAGTCCTCGCGCCGGTGCTGACGTCGAAAGCGCCGAAGGTCGCTGCGCTACGCGGCCTGCGTCACGCAAACTGAAACGGCGCTAAACAGATACCGTCGACCCATGTGCGACGCCAGCGTTCCGCGTCGGATGCCTCCGCCGGACGCACAATGACGAAGGCTTCGCCGAGAAGGACGATGAAAGGAGCCAGCTCGATTCGGAATGGCACCCGTGAACCATACGCAGGGGGTCCGACATCAACTTCGCCTACCGCCTTCGTTCCGGGGGTCGCGGTGGTCGCTCCATCAACCCAGCTCGACGAGTTTGACGCCGAGCGCCCGTGACGCCCGCCAGATCGTCGCGAGAGTGACTCCCGTGTCCTTTGGATCGAGCAGCCGATGAACGACCGTCCGGCTCGTTTTCATCGCCTTTGCGAGAGCGACCTTGGTCATCTTCTTCTGAGCCATCGCGCGCTCCACCTTCGCGGCGAGCAGCTTTTTCTGGGTGAGGAGCCCGACCTCCTCCCGCTCGCCGAGCTCCTCGAGGAGCGAATCCAGCGTCGAACCGACGTGCTTTCTCATTCGTCCTTCTCCACCTGCGCCATTCGGGTCCGGCCGAGGTCGAGCTCCGCCTTCGGCGTCTTCTTCGATTTCTTCATGAAGCCATGCAAGAGCACCACCGTCGAAACGTCGAGGCAGAGAAAACCCGGTATGCGTTTCCGCCAGACGCCGTCCTCACTTCGAAGAGCCCGTCGCCAAAGCCGTCCACGCGCGGCTTCCCGATGGGCCAACGCCACTGCACCACCTGTATGTCCGAGCCGATTTCCGTGCGCACCGCCTTCTCGAGCGTCTTGAGCCACTCCCGAACCGGCTCCGTCCCTGCGTCTGTTC
>JBKJKB010000097.1:0-8583 GCA_046597675.1 Gemmatimonadaceae bacterium | reverse complement strand
AGGGGTTTGCATGTTGACTCTTACGTGGAGAAGCCGGACTTGGTTACAGACCGCGAAATTAGCCGTTCTCCCTCTTGAAGACTATGAGGTCTGTCGCGGGCGCGGCGAAGCCGGCCTGCCTGCACAACGTCGCGACTTGCCCGCGGTGATAGGTGGAGTGATTCACGACGTGAACGAGCTGGTCGACCAGGGGCTGGCGCCACTCTTCACCCTTGAGGTTCCTGTAGGCGAGCGGCTTCGCCAGGTCCTCGTCGCTCAAGTCCCCCAGAAACGCGGCTCGGTCGGCTTCCACTTCCCGCAGTTTCAGAGAGAGCCCGGTCGCCTCGGCGAGCGATCCCCAGTCGGGGGGTGCTGACGGGCTTTCGCCGCGCCATCGGCGGAGCCAGACCCATTCCGAGGTCGCGATGTGCGCGATGGTGTCACGAATGGAGGAGAAGCTGCTCCCGCGCGGCGCCGCGAACAGGCCGGAATCGAGCTCGCCGGCGGCCGAAAAAATCCGCGTGTTCGCCCAATCGTTGTAGTCGAACAGCGTCCTGATGTCGGCGACCTGCACGGCTCAGCTCCGCTTGGCGCCGACTACCAGAAGAGCTCCGCCACCTACCAGCAGCAGCACCCCGACGATCGGCGGGATCTCAGCCTTCCTCTTGGTCACGACCTCCAAGGGACCGACCGATACCGTCTCGCTGTCCTTGGTGTAGCTGATACGCATCGCAAGCACCACCACCCCGACGACCATCAACAGCACGCCCAGCCACGAAATCGGTTTCATACAGCCTCCGGCAAAAAATGTGATTGTCGTGTTCCGACGATTCATCCTCCGAATAACCGCTGGAACCGGGGATTCGTGCGCAGCGGAGCGAAGTTCGAGTCCAACCTCAGGAGGTTCGGGAAAAGGAACGAGGCGGCAAGACCTTCACGACGACCTTCCGGCCCGGCGCCGCTTCATGCGCAACGAAGACGCGCGACATGCGGGAAATAGTGGCGCTCGACGGCACTACTATACATGCTGGGGAAGAGCCGCGATATCGGTCTGGCGCCTGACCGCTACTGATGCGGGTGTTTTTCGCGCTCCGCCATGCTGTCGCGCTCGAGCTGCACGGTGACGTGCTCGATGCCGAACAGCCTCATCGCGTCGTGAATGTGCTCCAGAACGTGCTGGTGCCGCTCGGGCTCGCGGACGACCGCGTGCGCGCTCATCGCGACCATCCCCGAGCTGACGGACCAGATGTGCAGGTCGTGCACCGATTCGATTCCGGGGATCGCCTCAAGCTGGGCCCGAACAGCGCCAGGCGGGCAATGGGCGGGGGCTGATTCGAGCAGGACGTCCACGGACTCGCGCACCAGGTTCCATGCGCCACGGATGATCAGCGCGGTCGTGAAAAGCGACGCGAGCGGATCCGCCGCGAGCCAGCCGGTCGCCCAGATGGTGACCGCCGCGGCCACCGTCCCCACCGACGCCAGCAGATCGCCGAGCACGTGCAGATACGCGCCACGCACGTTGAGACTGGATTCGGAGGCCGGATGCAGCACGCGCGCGGCCGCGATGTTGGCGAGCAGTCCCAGCACGGCAACGAGCAGCATCGTCCCGCCCGTCACGGGCTCCGGATCTTTGAATCGCGAAAGGGATTCCCAGATAATCCACGCTGACAACAGCAGCAGCGTGACGCCGTTGATCAGCGCGGCGAGAATCTCCCAGCGCAGGTAGCCATACGTTCTGTGCGACGTGCGCGGCAGGTGCGCGAACCACGCGACGAACAGCGACAGTCCGAGCGCGGCCACATCGGTGAGCATGTGACCGGCGTCGGCGAGCAGCGCTATCGAGTTGCTGAGGATCCCGCCGATGACTTCGGCGATCAGCAGGGTGGCCGTGATCAGCAGCGCCAGCCGGAGCCGCGATGAATCCTCGCTTACGTGGGAATGCCCGGCGTGCCCCATATCCGTCAGCTACCTCCCTGGGCAGTCTTCATATGGAGCCCGCCGGATAGTAAGTTCCAGTCGTGCTCGGAAGGCTGACTGCCATTGTTGTTCTCGTGCTCCTGAACGGTTTCTTCGTCGGCGCCGAGTTCGCTCTCGTACGCTCGCGACGAAACCGGCTGGAAGCGATGGTTCGCACCGGTGACCGCCTCGCCCGAGTGGCGCTGCGCGCATCCTCTAATATCTCCGGGCTCCTGCCCGCGAGCCAGCTTGGTGTCACGCTCTCGAGCCTCGCGCTCGGCTGGGTCGCGCAATCCACGATGACGGACGTGCTGGCGTCGCTTCCAGACGGCGCCGAGATCCCCGCCCGCGTGACCATCGCTGCACTGATAGCGTTCGCGGCCGCGAGCTACGTACACGTCGTCTTCGGCGAGCTGGTGCCCAAAGCGGCCGCGCTCAATCACCCCGAGCGGCTCGCCAAGTGGCTCGTGCCGCCGCTGGTGCTGTTCGCGTCGCTGTCGCGCCCGCTCGTGTGGGTCATCAACCGGACGTCCAACTTCATGCTGCGACTGTTCGGGCTGCGCGCGCTCCCCGGCGAAGACAGCGTTCACTCGCCGGACGAGCTGCGCATCCTGGTCGAGCAGGCGCAGGAAGGCGGCGCCATCGAGGCGCAGGACGCGGACATGATCGACGCGGTGCTGGAGTTTTCCGAGAAGAACGCCAGTGACGTGATGACGCCGCGGACCGAGGTCGCCGCATTCGCGCTGGACGCGTCGCTGGAGGACGTGCTTGCCACCGTCGAAGACAGGGGCTACTCCAGATATCCGGTGTACGAGGACAGCATCGACAACATCGTCGGGCTCATCCTCACCAAGGACATCCTCATCGAAGCCGTTCGGCGGCGCAACAGCTTCTCGCTCCAGGCCGTCATGCGGCCGGTGCACATGGTGCCGGGATCGCGCGAGGTCGAGGACGTCCTCGCCGATTTCAAGCGCCTCAAGGAGCACATGGCGGTCGTCCTCGATGAGTTCGGCGGAACCGCGGGCGTCGTCACGATGGAGGATCTGCTCGAGGAGATCGTTGGCGAGATCCTCGACGAGTACGATGACCCAGCGGAAAAGCCGGTCGAAACGCTCGGCGGAGAGACGCTGGTACCGGGCAGCACGCACATCAGCGACCTGAACGAGCGCTTCGCTCTCGAAGTACCCGACGAGGACTACACCACGATCGGAGGCTACGTTTTCGGAACGCTCGGCAGACTTCCCGCGCCCGGCGACCGTGTCACTGCGGGCGGCGCGATCTTTACCGTGCGGGAGATGGATGGTCGCCGGATAGAGACCCTGGCCGTGGATCTCCATACCCTGGGCGATCGTCGCGCCGCCGAGCGCGATGAGCCAGCGTCGCGCACAACAACAGCGCCTGGATGAAGCTGGACGGGTCCGCGATCCCGCGACCCGCGATGTCCATTGCCGTGCCGTGATCCGGTGAGGTTCGCGGGAACGGGAGGCCGAGCGTCACGTTCACCGCCGAGCCGAACGACGCGACTTTGATCGCGGTCATGCCGACGTCGTGGTACGGCGCGATGACGGCATCGAACTCTCCTTTCATCGCGCGCACGAACACCGTGTCGGCCGGATAAGGTCCCGCTATCCCGGCCTCGCGAGCCGCGGGGGCAAGCACGTCTTCGTCCTCTTCGCCGAACCTGCGGCCATCGCCGCCGTGCGGGTTCAGCGCGCACAGCGCGATGCGCGGCTCCGTGATCGAAAACCAATC
This sequence comes from Gemmatimonadaceae bacterium, assembly GCA_046597675.1. Classification (GTDB taxonomy): domain Bacteria; phylum Gemmatimonadota; class Gemmatimonadetes; order Gemmatimonadales; family Gemmatimonadaceae; genus JACDCY01. The sequence goes on along the minus strand of JBKJKB010000097.1, from coordinate 4,896 downwards.
CGCCAGGCCTTCGCGGGTGATTCGCGCCGCTCTCACAATGCTTTCCCTCGTCACCGCGGCGGGCACGTCGCGCAATGCGAGGTGGGTGGTCGCCAGCACGACGCGCAGCGGATGGCTGCCGGCTCCGGCGGCGTCGGTCGACGTCAGCATCATCGCCACCTCGCTGCCGGTCAGCGCGCCGAGCATCTCGGTGTGTCCCGGATAATCGAACCCGCCGGCGAGCAATGCTGATTTGTCGATGGGCGCAGTGACGATTCCCTGCACCTCGCCCGCCAGCGCGAGCGCCACGGCGCGCTCGATGGCGCTTCCGCTGAGAGCGCCGGCAAGCTCCGCCCCACCCTCGGCAATCCACTCACCCACCGTTTCCTGCGGGCTCAATCCCGTGCCCGCGGGCGCGACCACCCTAACGTCACAGCGCTCGACGACACGCGGGTCGTCGAGCGCTGTGCGTATTATCTCGGGGCCGATTCCGCGCGGATCACCCGCGGTGACAGCCAGCCGCGCGCGCACCTACAATCGCAACGATACGAAGGTCTCCCGCCGCAGGGAGTCCAGCAGCGCGCGAGTGGCGCGCTCGGCTATGAGCTGCTGCCTGATCTGCTCGCGTACGTCCTCGACGCTGTACTCACCGCCCTCGGTCATGCTCACGATCTCGAGGATCGCGAGTTTGACCGCAGCGTCCACGCCAAGCTGAAACGGATCAGTGACCGCGCCCGGGGTCTTCCCCGCAATCGCCAGCCTGTACGAAGGCGGCAGAGAATCCCGGGGATACGGCTGCAGAATCCCACGCTCTTCCGTCGCGTCGTGGTGCCTCTGCACCAGCTGCTCGAAATCGGCGCCACGCCTCCACTGCGCGGCGACGCTGTCCGCCTCCACTCGCGCCAGAGCTATGTCGGCCGTGTCCACCGCCGGGCGGATCAGGATGTGACGGGCCTTGACCTCGGCGGGCTGCACGCGGTCCACGCGAATGATGTGGTAACCAAAAGCGGTCTCCACGATCGGGCTCACGCGTCCCGGGGGAAGCGAGAAGATCGCGCGCTCGAATTCCGCGACGAGCCCGGAGCCGCGTCTGCTCCAACCGATGTCGCCGCCCAGCTCCTTGCTGGCCGGGTCCATCGATTCCCGCCGCGCGATCTGCTCGAAGTCGCCGCCGGCTCTGATCTCGGCCAGCAGAGAATCGGCCTTCGCGCGCGCCTTCGCCTTCGATGCGTCGGACGGCTTGGGCGTGACCACGATCTGGCGGAACGTTACGGCCGCGGGCCGCTGGCGCAGACGCTCGCGGTTTCCCTCGAACGCGGCATCGATTTCCGCCTCGGTCACGCTCGCCGGACGCAATCGCTTCCGCAGCTCCTCGAACGTTCGCTGCTGCAGCATCTGGCGCCGCACCTGATCCACCAGCGTACGGCGGTACTCCTCCGGAGTTCCGAAGCCGGCCTCGCGCAGCTCGCGCCGGTAATCCACGTCGCTGGGAAACTGCTCGCGGATTCGCCGGACCTGATCGTCGACCGTCGCCGCTGCATCTTCCGGGGTCACTTCGATCTTGAGCTGTACCGCCTTCTGAACGAGAATCTCCGCGTCCACCAGCTCGTCGAGCGTTTCGCGGGCGATCGCCATCTGGCCGCCTGAATCGCTCGGGAACGTGAGCCCCTGCGCGCGCTTCTGATTGACCGCAACCAGTACGTCGCTCCAGAGAATCGGCTCGCTGCCGACAATCGCCACGATCCGGTCGACCGGCAGCGAGGTGCCGGGCCGTTGGAGCGCCGGCACGGTGTCCTGCGCCGCCGACACGCTCGGCGCAGTGAGCCCTATTGCGAGCGCGATCAGGGCCGCGGCGCGCGGAATTCTGTTGGTCATCCTACGCAATACCCCTTCGGTCAATGACGGTTCGATCACGGGGTCGCGGGCGCCGCCGGAGCCGGCCTGGCCTCCAGTCGCCCGTCGCCGGGCATGCCGGGCATGCCAGGCATCGGCACGGCCGATGGCGGTTGCTGCGCGGTGCGCGTGGAATCCACCGAAGCCCGGACGCGAACGGCCTGCTGCAGCGCGCGATCCAGTCCCGCGCTGTTGATGGCGTGCGAATACTTTGCGCGAAGCGCCCACTCCACAGGGGCCGCCACGTTCACGAACGGCGCCTCGTCGGCCAGCACGCGCTCCAGATACCGGTCGGCGCGGGCCGTAGCGAGTCGAATCCGCTCTTCCTTGGTCGTCGCGCTGTCCGCCAGCATCTCGGGTGAGATGCCAAGCTGTGTCCACTCGTTCACGACTTCGGCGACGAACGATTGGCGCGTGCTCCTCAGCTCCGAAGGATCGATCTTGATTCCCGCGCTGTCGGCCGCACGGAGTACCAGCTCGTTCCGGACGAAGTTCTTGATGAACTGCGTGACGATCGAATCAGGCGCCGCGATAAGCCGGCTGTGCACCTGCTGCTGCGGCGGGAAAGTCTCCATCCAGCGCACCAGCTTCGCGGCGGTGAACGAGCCCGCCACCGATGTGGCCAGCACTCCACGATCCTTCACGTGCGCATCCGGGTGCGCGGCAATTGCGCGCGCCGTCGAGGGCGCGCCCTTCTTCACGGTGATCTTCGACACCGAATCCATCCGCGCCATGTACGTACTCTCGGCGACCTGCATGCTGCGCGCGCGGCTCGCTTCCAGAAAAGTCTCACGAACCTCGGCGAACGTCGGACGACGGATGATGTGATAACCGTACGGCGTCTCGATCACCGGCGAGATCTCACCGGGCTGCAGCGCCATCAGGGCCCGTTGAAACTCCGGGACCATTGCGCCGCGTGGAAACACGCCGAGACTGCCGCCCTGTGCTCCGGACTGCGTGTCCTCGCTGTTCGTCGAGGCGAGCGCCGCGAAGTTCGCGGCGGTGATCCTGGAGCGGAGCTGCTGCGCCCTCGCGAGCGCGTTTCGCTTGGCGCTGTCGGGCTTGTTCTGCGTGAGGAGCAGGATATGGCTGGCCGCGAGAAGCTCGCCGGAAGCGTACTTCTGCGGCGCGCCGGCCGTGTCCACTCGCCCCCAGCCCTGTGATATCTGCTCGAACCATTTCTGCGCGCGCTGGTTGGCGAACAGCGACCACATCGCGCTGTCGATCGTGGCCGGCTGGTTGAGGGAATCGCCCTCGGCGGCGGCCAGCGCCAGCAGCTGGTAGTTGACCCAGAGATCCGCGACCGTGCGGATCACGTCCTTGCGGACGGGTGCCTGGGAGGAGCCAATGAGCTGCGCGAGGCGACCGGCGCCAAGCTCGTTGGATTCCGCCTTGGCGGCGGTGTCGGTATGAGCGGTGAGGGCGTCACGCATTCCCTGACAACCTGAGAACAGTGTCAGCGCGAGGACGGCGACTGCGATAGGGCGAATCATGGTGTCGAGCGGCTCCGAAAAGTTTGGCTACGGGCGAAGCTTCGTGAGGGCGCGAACGAGTCCATCCACCAGCGTGGAGCCGCCGAGCCGGGTCAGCTTCAAAGACAGCGGGTGCGTGCGTCGCACTTCCGCCGCGAACTGCACATCCTGAAACGCCGCCGCAAGACCTTTCACGCGCGGAACGGCATAATCTCTAAAGGTAATACGGGCCTCCGCGCCCCGCACAAAAATGGACTCGATCTCGAGCGCCCCACCCAGGACGCGCAGCAGGCCGGCGGCGAAGAAGCCCTCCGCTGCTTCCGGCAGCGGGCCGAACCGGTCGCGCACCTCTTGTCTCACCTGTTCGACATCCGCCGGCTCGGTAAGGTTCGTCAGCCTCCGATATACGTCGAGCTTGGCGTCCTGCGAGGGGATGTAGTCGTCGGGGAGGTAGGCCGGCAGATCGAGCGAGACCTCCGCGGGCTGGAGCTTCGGGCCCGTATCGCCGCGTAACATGCGGCGGACCGTCTCGTCGAGCAGCCGCAGGTACATGTCGAAGCCCACAGCCTGGACGAACCCAGATTGCTCCGGCCCGAGCAGGTTCCCGGCGCCGCGGAGCTCCATGTCCTTGAGCGCAATCCGGTAGCCGGAACCCAGCTCGGTATGGTGCTCCAGAACCTTGAGGCGCCTGTTTGCCTCCTCGTCCACGGTCTCCGGCACGATCAGATAGCAGTACGCGCGGCGGTGCGAACGTCCGACGCGCCCGCGGAGCTGGTACAGCTGCGCGAGCCCCAGCGTATCCGCCCGGTTCACGAACATCGTGTTGGCGTTGGGGACGTCCAGCCCGGATTCGACGATCATCGTGGACACGAGGACGTCCAGCTCCTCGTTGACGAACTTGTGCATCACTGCCTCGAGGTCTCGCTCGCGCATCTGCCCGTGCGCCACTCCGATCCGGGCGCGCGGCGCGAGCCGCTGCACGTGGTCGGCCATGGCCTGGATCGTCTCGATCCGGTTGTGAACGAAGAATACCTGGCCACCGCGATCGAGCTCGCGCGCGATTCCTTCTTCGAGGAGACCGTCGTCCCACGGCTCCACGAAAGTCAGCACGGGTGACCGGTCGCGCGGCGCGGTCTGCATCAGCGTCATGTCACGCAGTCCGGCGAGCGAAAGATGCAGCGTCCGCGGAATAGGCGTCGCGGTGAGCGTCAGCGCGTCCGTCTCGAGTCGCAGCTGCTTCAACCGCTCCTTGTGCTTCACGCCGAAGCGGTGCTCTTCGTCCACGACGATCAGGCCGAGATTGCCGAAGTTGACGTCGGGACTGAGCAACCGGTGCGTACCGATGACGATGTCGGCTTTCTTGGCCGTGATCTCGGCGAGCACGTCCTCCTGCTGCTTGGCCGTCTGGAAGCGGCTCAGCGTCCGGACGGTCACCGGAAAATCGGCGAGCCGGTCGCCGAATGTGCGCGCGTGCTGCTCCGCGAGGATCGTCGTGGGCACGAGCACGGCGCCCTGTCGTCCGGACTGCACGGCCTTGAACGCCGCCCGCACG
>JBKJKB010000020.1:0-3628 GCA_046597675.1 Gemmatimonadaceae bacterium | reverse complement strand
GGACGATCCCTACACCGGCGTCTCCATTCCCGGCGGGCGCATAGTTTTTCCAGACGGCCCGGGAATCGGCGTGAGGAGAAGAGACGCGGCGTGACGCGAGGCGAATCAGGCGAAGCGCTGATCGAGGTCGCGCTGCCGCTCCCGCTCTTCCAGACGTTCACGTACCTCGTCCCTGATTCGCTCGGCAACCCCGTGGTGGTCGGGTCGCGAGTGGTCGTTCCGTTCCGCCAGCAGCGGCAGATAGGAATCTGTGTCCGCGTGGATGCGGCGAGAAAGCCGGGAACGCGCATCAAAAAAGTTCTGGAGGCGCCGGATCCGGAGCCCGTCGTCGGGGACGATCTCGTGGCGCTCTGCAACTGGATAGCGGAGTACTACGTGGCGCCTCCCGGTGTCGCGCTCAGGCTTGCGCTGCCGGTGCTGCTGACCGGCGCCGACGCGCCGCGGCCGAAGCCACGCACCCGGAGAATCCTCCGCATTACCGGCGATCCACTCTCCCTCATCGAGCGCGACGCTATTTTCGGGCGCGCGAAGCAGCAGCGCGCGCTCTTCGAGGCCATCGAGTCTCTGGGTGGCTCGACGACCGCGGAGCATCTGCGCGACCAGCTGGGGTTCTCGCCCGCGGTGATCGCCGGCCTGGAGAAGCGCGGTCTCGTCGCCGCGGAGGACGAGGTGGTCGCGCGCGACCCTTTTCTGTCGCGCGCGATCGTACCGGCACCACCCCTGTCGCCGACCAGCGCGCAGCGAAGCGCAATCGAAGCGATGTCGGCTGCGTCCGGCGCGGTGACGTTTTTGCTGCACGGCGTGACCGGAAGCGGGAAGACGCTCGTGTACATCGAGCTGCTGCGCGCGGTGCTGAACAGAGGGAAGTCGGCGATCGTGCTCGTTCCGGAAATCGCATTGACGCCGCAGACGGTCGACCGTTTTCGCGGCGCATTCGGCGATGCGATAGCGGTGCTGCATTCGGCGCTGAGCGACGGCGAGCGGTACGACGCCTGGCTGGCGCTCAAGCGGGGCGAGAAGCGCATCGCCGTCGGAGCGCGGTCGGCGGTATTCGCTCCGGTGAGCGACCTGGGCGCGATCATCGTGGACGAAGAGCACGAGGCGAGCTACAAGCAGGGCGAGGCGCCGCGGTACCACGCTCGCGAAGTAGCCATCATGCGGGCGCACGCGGCGGGAGCGGTCGTGGTGCTCGGGAGCGCGACGCCGTCGCTGGAGAGTTGGGTCAACGCGGAAGCGGGGAAGTACAGGCTGCTCCGATTGCCGGACAGGGTCGCAGGCGGGAAGCTGCCGAAGGTCGAGATCGTCAACCTCCGCCGCCGGTTCTCGGGCGAAAATGGAAGCGCCCCCGCGCCGGCCACCGACTACGAGCGCACGATCAGCACCGAGCTGGATGAGGCGCTGCACGCGCGGCTCGCGTTGAAGCAGCAGAGCATCCTGCTGTTGAACCGGCGCGGCTACGCGTCGTTTATCCAATGCGATGAATGCGGTTACGTGGCAACGTGCCCCAACTGCTCCATCACGCTCACGCACCATCGCACGCCCGAGCGACTGGTCTGTCACTACTGTCTGCACCAGGAAGACCCGGCCGCGAAGTGCGGCAAGTGCGGAGGGACGACGCTGCGACAGCGCGGGGTCGGCACGCAGCGCGTGGAACGATTGCTCGGGGAAAGGTTTCCGGCCGCCGGCATCGCGCGGATGGATGTGGACACTACGAGCGGCAAGTGGGCGCACGTCGAGATTCTGGATCGCGTCGCTTCCGGCGAAGTCGACATTCTGCTCGGCACGCAAATGATCGCCAAGGGACTCGACTTCGCTAACGTGACGCTCGTCGGAGTCGTGGACGCGGATGTCGGAATCAACCTGCCGGACTTTCGCGCATCGGAGCGGTGCTTCCAGCTGCTGAGCCAGGTCGCCGGGCGCGCCGGGCGCGGACCGAAGGGCGGCAGCGTCATCATCCAGACGAGAGTTCCCGAGCATCACGCCGTGGTCCATGCGCTGACTCACGACTACGATTCGTTCGTCGTAGCGGAGATCGAAGGGCGGCGCGAGCCCGCGTACCCGCCCTTCGTCCGGCTCGCGAACATCGTGTTCAGCGCCGTCGAGGAGAACGCGGCCATGGAGCTCGCTATCTCAGCGGGCGAATGGATGTCGCAGCTGCTGGTGGCTGGTCAGGTCGAAGGGATCAGGCTCGTGGGCCCGGCACCGTGCCCGATAGAGCGGATCAAGAACCGGTGGCGCTGGCATCTGCTGCTCAAGTCTTCCCAGCCAGGCACACTTACGCGGGCGCTAAGGTTCTTCGCGGAACGCTACGATCCAGCGACGGCGACGGCGCATAGGAGGATCACGATCGACCGCGATCCGGTTTCGTTGCTCTGATCGGTTCGCGGGGCAGCCTATTATTAAGGACGCTTGCTACGAAAGAGGGCTACCGGGATCCCGCCAGCCTTTCCTGGTAGCTGACCTTTTGCATCGGGTGATTGTCTGAACGAAATAACTGAGCGGTTCATGCGTGAGATTGCAGCCACGATTCCCCCGGAAACGGTGTCCGAGGTGCGCCTCTTTCCAGCCATTCGCCAAGGCCTCGTGGAGACCGGGGTCGCGGTCGTGGCCGCGCACCCGGACGCGAACGCAGAGATCACCCCCGACCGCCACACGGTCTACACCGCGCGGTACCGCCTCGCGCTGAAGGGCGCGGACCGCGGGAAGTGGGAGTTCGAGATTCGAGCGGATGCCGATGCGCCGCTGCCCACGGTCGATGCCGTAGTCGATGGTGTGATGCGCCGCGCCGGAGAGTCCTTCGAGCCGGAACGCATCTCGGCCAGCGCCTTCCGAAGTATCCTGGCAGATCCGGCATAGTGACTTCTGCGCTCGACAGCTTCGCGACGTACCTGCGTGATCACAATCTCCCGGTCACGCCGCAGCGGCTCGCGATCGCCGACGTCGTGCTCGGCTCGGAGAGCCACCTGTCCGCCGACGACGTGGCGCGTGAGCTCAAGAGCCGGGGCTCCGCGGCTGGACTCGCGACGGTCTACCGCACGATCGAAGTGCTGCTGCGCAGTGGGCTGGTCGTGGAGCGGGACTTCGGGGAAGGCTTCAAGCGCTACGAGCCGGCCCGCGACATTCCGCACCACGAGCATCTCCTGTGCTCGGTGTGCGGCAAGGTCACCGAGTTTCGCGACGAGAGGCTCGAGCGAATCACGACATTGATCGCGGAGCAGCGCCGGTTTTCGCGACAGGGTCACCGACTGGTGATCTATGGGACCTGTGCCGAGTGCCGAAGAGGGCTTAAATAGCTGCTGTGATGGTCGCCAGAAGCTGGGCGGTCGGAACGGGTTTGAGCAGGACCGCCACGCAGCCCGCGGCAGTGCAGCGTTCCCACATCGCCTCGTCGGCGTGTCCCGTCAGAGCGAAGACGCGCGGCTGCGTCACACCGCACTCCCGCCAGCGGGCGAGTATCTCGAGCCCGTCATCTTCCCCGAGTGAGATGTCGAGCAGCACGACCTCGGGAGTGTCATGAACCCCGATCTGCACCGCTTCCGCGACGTTGGCGGCGGCGCTCACCCTGAAGCCGTTGTGCTCGAACAGGATGCGCATCGCGTCCGTGACGTCGGCGTTGTCTTCGACGAGC
>JBKJKB010000360.1:0-9795 GCA_046597675.1 Gemmatimonadaceae bacterium | reverse complement strand
GTCGAGTATCCGTATCTCGGAGTGGGCGGGCGGTTGCTGGATCGCGCGCACCACATCGTGCTGCCGCTCGCGACGCTCGTTCTCGCGGCCGGCGCGGCCGTGGCCCGGTACCAGCGTGCGGCGCTGCTCGAAGTTCTGCCGCGCGACTACATCAGGTCCGCGCGCGCCAAAGGAGTGGACGAAAGAACCGTCGTCGGCCGGCACGCTCTCAGAAACGCGCTAATGCCGGCAATCACGCTGCTCGGCACCAGCCTCCCCGCACTGGTCGGTGGCGTCGTGTTCGTGGAGAAAGTTTTCTCCTGGCCGGGCATGGGCCTCGTCGCGGTGGACGCAGTGTCGTCGCGCGATTACCCCCTCGTGCTCGCGGTGGTCATCGTCGGGACCGTCGTCGTGGCGGCGGGGAATCTTCTGGCCGACCTCCTGTACCGCGCCGCGGATCCGAGACTGCGCGATGCGTGACGTGATTGCAGCAACGCGTGCGAGCAGCGCGCGCACGGGCCGGAAGCTCGCGCTCGCCGTACTTCTCATCATCGTCGCCGCCGCGGCCGCCGCCCCGCTGATCGCGCCGTACGACCCGGTCGCGCAGCCAGATATCGCCAGCGGCAGCACGCTCGCGCCGTCGTATCAGCATCCTTTGGGGACCGATCAGTTCAGCCGCGACGTCCTGAGCAGGCTGCTCTTTGGCGCGCGCATTTCCCTGCTGGTCGGATTTCTCGCCACGACCGTGGCCGTAACGGCCGGCACGGCGTACGGCCTGGCGGCCGGATACGTCGGCGGGCTGGTGGACGATCTGATGATGCGCCTGGTGGACGCCCTCATGTCGATCCCGCGCGTCCTGCTCGTGCTGGCGCTGGTCGCCCTGTGGGGGCGCATGTCCACCGGCGGACTGGTGCTGCTGCTCGGGCTCACGGGCTGGTTCCAGCTCAGCCGCCTGGTCCGCGCGGAAGTGCTCGGCGCCCGCCAGACCGATTATGTGGCCTCGGCCCGCGCGCTGGGCGCGCACGACTTTCGCATCGCGGTTCGCCATGTGCTGCCCAACGTGCTCCCGCCGATTATCGTATTTGCCACCATCGGCCTCGGTAACGTCATCGTTCTCGAGGCGGGGCTGTCGTACCTCGGGTTCGGGGTGCAGCCGCCGGTGCCGAGCTGGGGCAACATGATTCGCGACGGCTCCGAGTTGATGACGGCCGGCTGGTGGATCTCACTTTTTCCGGGCCTTGCGATAGTGGCAACGGTGGTGGCTGTGAACGCGCTGGGCGATGGACTCCGGCAATCGCTCGGTCACTCGGGCAATTACACGCATGAGTAGCCCGCTGCTCAGCGTCAGGGACCTGCGCACTTTTTTCTATCCCGGCGGCGGCGTGGTCGCGCGCTCCGTGGATGGCGTGTCCTTCAGCATCGACGCGGGTGAGACGGTGGGGATCGTCGGCGAGTCGGGCTGCGGCAAGTCGGTGACGGCGCTTTCGATCATGCGATTGATCCGCGCTCCGGGCCGGGTCGAAGCAGGCAGCAGGATCGAATTCGACGGCAAGGATCTGCTGGCGCTGGACGAGGAGTCCATGCGCCGGATACGCGGTAACCGGATCGCGATGATCTTCCAGGAGCCGATGTCCGCGCTCAATCCCGTGTTCACCGTCGGCGACCAGATCGCAGAGGTCGCGCGGATTCACGCGGGTGCCACGCGGCGCGAGGCGTGGAAGAAAGCCGTGGAAATGCTTGCCCTCACAGGCATCCCCGCGCCGGACAGTCGCGCGAAGCAGTACCCGCACCAGCTGTCGGGCGGAATGCGCCAGCGCGTGCTGATCGCGATGGCGCTGGTCATGAATCCGGCGCTCATCATCGCGGACGAGCCCACGACTGCGCTCGACGTCACCATCCAGGCGCAGATTCTCGAGCTGCTGCGCGACGTTCAGCAGAAGTTTGGAACCGCGGTGCTGTTGATCACCCACGACCTCGGCGTGATTGCGGAGATGACGAAGCGCGTCATCGTGATGTACGGCGGTGAAGTCGTCGAAGAAACTTCCACGCCGGATCTGTTCACGTCCGCGCACCACCCGTACTCGGAAGGACTGCTGTACGCCATGCCGCGCGTGGGCGACAAGCGCGAGCGGCTGAACGTGATCCCCGGCACCGTGCCGCCCCCGACGGCGTGGCCCAGCGGCTGCCGCTTTCACGACCGCTGCAAATACTCATGGGAGCGCACCGAGCACGAACATCCGCCGCTGTACACGATCGGCCCGGGCCATGTCAGCCGCTGTCATCTGGCGGACGAGCCGGAGCGAAGGAAGACGCCGCACAAGCCGCTCGTCGCGCGCCGGAGCATCGACGCATCATGACGGCTTCTCCAGGCGGGAACGGGAAGGCCGGGTCCAGCGGAGAGCCGCTGCTATCCGTCCGGAACCTCACGAAGGCGTTCCGCTCCCGGAAGGGATTCCTCGGTCCGCCCGAGGTCGTATACGCGGTCAACGACGTCTCGTTCGACGTATTCGACGGTGAGACGCTCGCGATCGTGGGAGAGTCCGGCTGCGGCAAGACGACCACCGGCCGGTCCATTCTCCGGCTCATCGAGCCAACGTCAGGCGAGATCAGGTTCGCGGGCCAGAACGTCGCCGACCTGAAGGGCGGCGCGCTCAGGCGAATGCGGCGCGAGATGCAGATAATCTTCCAGGATCCGTTCTCTTCGCTGAATCCCCGGATGACCGTCGGCGCGATCATTCGCGAGGGGATGCTCATTCACGGCCTGGCGACCCGCGCCGAGGCGGAAAAACGGGCTGGCGATCTGCTCGAGGAAGTCGGGCTCCGCGCCGAGTACGCATCGCGCTATCCGCACGAATTTTCCGGCGGCCAGCGACAGAGAATCGGCGTGGCGCGCGCGCTGTCCGTGCAGCCGCGGCTGATCATCTGCGACGAGCCCGTCTCCGCGCTGGACGTCTCGGTTCAGGCGCAGGTCATCAACTTGCTGCAGGATCTGCAGCGCGACCGAGGACTCACTTACATCTTCATCGCGCACGACCTGTCCGTGGTCGAGCACATCGCCGACAGGGTCGCGGTGATGTACCTGGGCAAGATCGTCGAGCTCGGCAGGAAGGAGGATCTGTTCCGCCAGCCGCTCATGCCGTATACGCAGGCGCTGCTGTCCGCGGCGCCCGTGCCGGATCCGACCCGCTCGCGCGACCGCATCGTGCTGCAGGGAGACGTCCCCTCGCCCGCAAACCTGCCGAGCGGATGCGTCTTCCACCCGCGGTGCCACCACCCGGCCAGGGACGAAGCGTGCGCGAAGATCGTTCCGCCCCTGGAGGAGAAGGAAACGGCGCATTTCGCCGCCTGCATCAAACAGCCGCCCACGAAGGTGAGCTGGGAGGAGCAACAGCGTGCTGGTGGCGTGCACGAGCCCAGACGGTATCTTCCCGTGGCGGCGCTGCACTGAACCACAAACCGAGGTAAAGCATGTCGAGCATAGGCGACGTAGGCGCAACAACCATCGATAGACCGCCAGCGCTGGACGACCGGGTGCTGTTCGGCCATCCGCGCGGACTCGGGCTCCTGTTCGTGGTCGAGATGTGGGAGCGGTTCTCGTACTACGGGATGCGGGCGCTCCTCGTGCTGTATCTGGTCAACGCGCTCAACTGGCCCGACGGCGACGCCGCGCGGCTGTACGGCGCCTATACCGGACTCGTCTACCTGACGCCTCTGATCGGCGGCTACCTCGCCGACAGGATCATCGGCACGCGACGCTCCCTCGTGATCGGCGGGATCATCATCGCGCTTGGGCACTTCGTTCTCGCCTTCGGTCCGAACGGCACGGACGGTGGAGCGCCGCTCAAGGACATAGGACAGCTGATCCCGTTCTACCTCGGCCTCGCGCTAGTCGTCATCGGCACCGGATTCTTCAAGCCGAACGTCTCGACGATGGTCGGGCAGATCTATCGCGAGGGCGATCCCCGCCGCGATTCAGGGTTCACGATCTTCTACATGGGCATCAACCTCGGCGCGTTCCTGGCGCCGCTGGTGTGCGGATACCTCGGCCAGAGAATCGGCTGGCATTACGGCTTTGGCGCGGCAGGCGTCGGCATGACGCTGGGGCTGATCATCTATATGTGGGGCCGCGACCGCTATCTCCCGGGAATCGGACTGCACGCCAGGCACGACCCGGCCAACGCCGCAGCGGTAGCCGCTGAATCGATCGAGGAGCCCTGGAATCCGTGGGCGGTCACTATCGGCGCCGCGCTCGGCGCCGGGCTCGTGTTTCTCGGAGCGGGCGACATCCACCCGGTAGATCTGACCATACGAATGGCCATCGCCGGCATGGGCGTGGCAGCCGCGGTTCTGGCCATCTCCGGGACGCGCGGTGAAGAACGCAATCGAGTGGTCGCACTCTTCATCGTAGTCTTCTTCGTCATCTTCTTCTGGATGGCGTTCGAGCAGGCAGGCAGCTCGATGAACCTGTTTGCCGATCGCCACACGAACATGAACGTCAGCGGCTTCGAGATGCCGTCCAGCTGGTTCCAGTCGATGAACCCGCTGTTCATTCTCGTGTTCGCCCCCGTCTTCGTCATCATCTGGACAGCTCTTGGGCGACGCGGCAAGGAGCCGTCCACTCCACTCAAGATGGTGCTCGGATTGGTCCTGCTCGGCACCGGCTTTCTCTTCATGGTCGTCGCAGGACGTTCCGTGGATCAGGGGATGCAGGTCAGCGCCATGTGGCTCACGATGGCTTACCTGTTTCACACGCTCGGCGAGCTGTGCCTCTCGCCCGTCGGCCTGTCGTACGTTACGAAGGTGGCACCATACAAGTTCGCGTCGCTGCTGATGGGCGCGTGGTTCCTGGCCAGCTCGGCCGCGAGCTATCTGGGCGGCTGGCTTGCCGCGCAGACCGAGACCATCACATCCCAGGCGCAATTCTTCTCGATTCCCGTCGCGACTTCCTTCGGCGCAGCCTTCCTGCTGCTGCTGCTCGTGCCACTGCTCAAGCGTCTCACCAAGAGTGTGAAAGCTTAGTCCGCGGGATCTTGTGGAAGGTGTCCCCGTCGGGAGCTACGCGAGCAAACTGCGCTCGCTAAGACGCTCCCTTTGGGGACACCTTCCACAAGATCCTTCCGCCTTTTGTGCGTGCGCACCGCGGAGGAGAGGGAGCGGCCAGCCCGCGAGCGTGATCTCGCCGTAACGCAGCGCCGGGCGCGCCAGCGCTAGCGAAGGTGTTCCCGCGGCGCTCGGGCCGGTGTCCCGCGCAGGCGCGTCTTAGCACGCGCAGTTTGCGAGCGAAGCGCCGAAACGGGATACCGGCCCGAGCGCCCACCGGGAACACCTTCGCACGGCCCCCGCCCCGCACAAGGAGGCTACGGCCAGTTGAACACGCTCGCGGGCCGGCTGCGCTCGCGCGCCTGACGCAGGTCGCTGGGTTCTTTCCAGAAGACCCGGCCGAAGTCGCGCACAGTGACGCGGAGCTCCGGGCGCCGCTTGCCATCGGGGTTGATCGGGTACGCGAAGTCGAGACGCGCCAGGCGCCGCGAGCGTGGAGGTACCGCCACCAGCAGACCGAGCCCCGCGCTGTACCGGACCGGCGTGTCGACCCCGAACGGCGAATCTCCCGCCCAGATCTGCCCCGCATCGACGAACCCCGCGATGCCGATCGTCGCGTACTGTCTGAACCGGCCCCAGACGTACTTGTCCTCCGCGCGCAGCACCAGGCGTCGTGCGCCACCCGTCTGGGAGCTTCGAAAGCCGCGCAGCCCGCCGTCGTGCGACGCGAACGTCACCTGATACGGCACCCTCGACCGCCAACCTCCACTCCACTCGAGGCTCGTCGACGCGGTATGTCGCAAAAACGGCCGCATGTACAGCGCGAACCTTCCGCTGGAGAGGACGCTGTTCCAGTTGTCCTCGGTCCCCTTCCTCCTGCCTTCGACGTTCAATTCCAGAGCGCCAAAAGCAGAGGGCGAGCCCATGCCGGCGTAAGCGCTGATTGAAGCGAAGAAATCTTCGTTGCTCTTCGTGTCGAGGAACTTGAGTCCGCGCCCAAGCAGAAATCCGAGCTGCAATCCTTTCCGCACGTCCTGTCGCGCGTCGAGCGCGTCGAATCCCGTGACTTCCATGAAGTTCAGAATGCGAACTCCCAGAAGCGCGTTCACTCTCGCCTGCCGCTGCTCCGTGTATCTCCCCATCAGAGCCGTGGACGTGTCCGCCAACAGCTCACCTCCAAAGACACGGATGGGCGCGTCACCGGGGGTGACTCGCTCCCGCGTGATCGATCCGCCGGTGAGAACGAACCGGCCCACCGGTCCGATACGGACGACTCCGCCGACTTCCAGGTACTCCCGGTCCACGCCGATGTGCACCGGGTCAGCGTCCGGTCGCCGGAAGCGCGTGAAGGTATCCTGCTCGCCCGCGCCGACGCGCCACGCTACGCGCTGCAGGTCGGTGAGAAAGGGATGGCTCGCGTCCACCAGCCACTCATTGCCAATCTGCAGACGCCCTGCTTCGATCGAGAGCTGGTACGGTCTTCCGAAGAACTGGTAATCGGTGATGCGAATCGTGTACGAATCACGAAACTCCCGGCCGTCCTCCCACCTCAGAGCGGCGTGCAGCCCGCTGCCGAACAAATTCTTGTTGCCGAGCTTGGCCGAGCGCATGTACGGCGATGAAGTAGAAACGGAGCCGCCCACGATGAGCGAGATCTCATCCACGGTAGTGGCACTCAGGACGACGCCACCCTCGCCGTCGCTCAAAGCAACCACCGTCGCATCGGAGATGAACGGCTGCGCCCGCAGGATTCGCTCGGATTCGGCGCGACGCAGCTCGTCGCAGCGGTCACCGAGCTGGAGCGCGAGATACCGGCGAACGGTTTCAGGCCTGGTGGTCGAGTGCAGCTTGCGCACGACCTGCCCCGTGCGCGCGATGATGCTTCCATCTCCGCCCGAGAATGGCGGCCGGGTGTCGACCTCGATCGCGGTGATCACCTGGCCCGAGCACGCAATGATCTCGCGCTGCGGCACCTGCGCGCGGGCGACGCCGGGAAGGGTCGGCATGAGGCAGCAGGCGACCGACAGTCGCCACAGGGGTCGCGCGAAGCGAATGCTCATGGGTACGATATAGGTGCTCGGCAAGATGTCGGATAAGGTCCGACGGGGCATTCTGTGACGCGGAGCGTCACGCTACGGTACCAGGGAGGCGCGCTTGTATACAGGGCCAGTCGTGGCGGTCACTGCAACCATCCGGGCAGAAGAACAGCCTCGCCGCGTTCGTTTGAACGCGGCCTACCTTACAGCTATAGAGAACGCAGGGCTTGTACCACTCGTGGTACCACCCCTGTCCGATCCCGCCGCCGCCGACCGTATTCTGGCGGGCGTGGATGGTCTGGTGCTGACCGGCGGTGAAGACGTCGCGCCCGAGTACTTCGGGGAGAAGCGTCACCCGAAGCTAGGCACCGTTAACCAGGCGCGCGACGCCACCGAGATCGCGCTCATCTCCGCCGCTCGCCGGCTGCGCATGCCCCTGCTCGCGATATGCAGAGGAATCCAGATCCTCAACGTCGAGTCCGGTGGAAGTCTGATTCAGCACATCGCCTCGCAACGTCCGGGAGCGCTCGAGCACGACGGACACGGCCCGCGGGACGCAGCCATGCACCCGGTGGACATCGAAGAGAGCTCCATCCTCGGCCTCGCGACCGGCGTCACGCGCCTCGATGTGAACTCCCTGCATCACCAGGCGATCGACCGGCTGGGTGACGGCCTTCGCATCACCGCCACGGCGCCCGACGGCATCGTCGAGGGCGTGGAGAGCAGCGACGACTGGTGGGTTCTCGCCGTGCAATGGCATCCGGAAGAGATGGACCGGGGCGCGGAGCCGGGCGCGGAGCCGGGCGCGCTCTTCAAAGCTTTCGCCGAGTCGGTCCGATCAATTTGAGCCGCTGACCTCGGTGGGCATCAAGGTCCTGCACATCGACGCCGGCGACAGCTGGCGCGGTGGACAGCGGCAGGCGCTCCTGCTCGCCTGCGGACTGAATAAATCCGGCGACGACTCATTGATCGTCGCGCAGCCGCGCGGACCGCTGGCGGCTCGCGCACGTGCGGCGGGCCTGCCTGTCTCGACCGTGAGAATGCCGAGCGAATGGAATCCAGCCGCGGTGCGCCGGGTGCGGTCGCTCATCCGCGACCACGTCCCCGACATCGTCCATGCCCACGACGCCCGTGGGCACGCGGTGGCGCTGCTCGCGCTGGCCACATTGCCGCGGCGGGAGCGACCGCCGCTCGTGGTGACGCGCCGCGTGGTCTTTCCCCCGCGCTCCGTGCGCCTCAAGTACGGTATCCGCGTGGCGAAGTTGATCGCGATCTCTCGGGCCGTGCGCGACTCGATGGTGGCCGCGGGGATCGCAGCCAAGCGAATATCGGTGGTGTACTCCGGCGTCCCCGCGCCCTCGGTGGATGCGCGCCGAGACTGGCGCAAGGAGTGTCACTGGCCGGCGAGCAGCATCATCTGCGGTGTGGTTGGCGCCATGACCAGCGAGAAAGGAGTCGCGGAAGTCGCCGAGGTGGCGCGCCGCCTGCCGGCCGATGCCGCCCGGGAAGCGCGACTGGTACTCATCGGAGGCGAGCGCGCCGACCGCTCGACCATGGGCGGAATCGAAGTACACCGGCCCGGTTTCATCGACGACGTGCACGAGGCGATGGCGGGGCTCGACGTTCTCTGGCATCCCTCTTCAAGCGAGGGACTGGGCACCGCGGTGATCGATGCGATGGCGTTGGGGATCCCACCGATTGCATATGCGACTGGCGTCTTGCCAGAGCTGATCGAAGACCACGTTAATGGCCTGCTCGCCCCCGCTGGCGACGCTCCGTCATTTGCCGCCGCCGCCGCCTCGCTTATTCGCGACGGCAGCCTCCGCTCCCGCCTGAGCGCCGCTGGACCCGCCCGATCCGCGCTATTCGGCGTGGAGCGCATGGTAGAGGGCACCCGGGCCGTATACGAAGAGGTGCTGCAGGGGGAGCCTTAGTCGTCCAAAAGTGTATCCCTCTTGCAGCCGAATCCCTCTATACTTGGGGGACTCATCAGCCGTTTACCTAACCGCACTGCCAATCGTGCTCTACATCTGCATTCCGACTTACAACGAAGCGCCTACGGTCGGCGTCCTGCTCTGGCGGATAAGGGCGGTATTCCAGGAGTACTCCAAGGAGTACGAGATTCTGGTGTACGACGACGCCAGCTCCGACTCCACGGCCGAAACGCTCGAGCCGTATAAGGAGGTGCTACCTCTCTCGGTCATCAAGGGAGAGAGCCGTGCCGGGTATGCGCGCGCTGTCGAAGCATGCTTCCGCGAAGTCGTCCGTCGCACCCGCTATCCGCGGCGCGACGCGCTGATCGTCATGCAGGCGGATTTTACCGACCTTCCGGAGCAGATCCCCGAGCTGGTACGCCGGTTCGAGGGAGGCGCTGATGTCGTGGTCGCCGACCGGACGGCTTCCGCCGAGCTGCCGAAGCCGGTTCGCAGACTGCGGCTCCTGTCGTCTCTGCTGCTGAAGCGGTTCACCGGTCTCACCGGAGTTGCCGACCCGTTCAGCGGCTTTCGTTTGTATCGAGTTTCCGTGATCAAGGACCTACTCGCGGCGCGCGGGAATTCCGGGCTCATTTCTGCCCCGGGTCTCGGCGCCAATCTGCAGCTCTTGCTGGCGGCAGCACGCGTTGCGCGACGGGTCGAGAGCGTTCCGCTTCCGGCGAGCTACGACATTCGCGTACGCGAGAGCAGAGTGCGCCCGGTCGGCGACGCGATGGAGCTGTACAGGTTCGCGCTTTCCAATTCCG
>JBKJKB010000354.1:0-3086 GCA_046597675.1 Gemmatimonadaceae bacterium | reverse complement strand
AAGCGCGGCACGCAGCGTCGCGGGCGTGGCCTCGATCTTCAAAATTGCCGTCGCGCGCTCGGCATCCGACAGCCGGTCCGGGCGCTTGAATTCGCCGATTGAGAAACGCGGATTCGCCATGTGATCTCCTGAGCTACGGCCGCCGCGTACGCGACGACCAGTGGATCGCGCTGATTCTCCAGCCACCCGGATGGCGCCGGAGTACCATCAGCTCGGCGCCCGCGGAATTGATCGCTCGCCCGTTGAACTGGCCCTGCGTCACGCTCGTGGACGAGACCCACGCGGCGTCGCCCTCCACTCGCACGCGCATCGGCCCCCGGTTCGACGGGACCGCTCGCGAGAACGCTATGTCCGACGCGAGGTGGTGAGATCTGTATTCCTCGCGCGTCTCTACGCCACCCGACTCGAGCACGACGACGTCATCGTCGAGGTACCCGAGCGCAGCCGTGCTGTCCCCGGCCGCAAGCGCCGCGTGAAACCGGTCGACGGTCGTCACGACTGCCGCCGAATCCAGCGCGAACGACGGAGCGATCCGCGGCGGAATCGGGTCGGCATGGATTCTTGGCGGCTGAGGTTCCCTCAACTGCCCCGCAACGGCGCGGCTGTATACCTGCCGGCCCCCAACGAACGTCCCGACCACATTGGCCGAGAGGATCGCATTCGTCGGCACGGTCATTATGTCGCGGTCCAGTACGGTGAAATCGGCGAGCTTCCCCGCCTTGATGGAGCCGATCAACGACTCCTGGAAGCCGGCGAATGCCGGCCATATCGTCATCGCCTTCAGCGCCTCCGTCCTCGTCATGCGCTGCGCGGGATACCACCCCCCCGGCGGATAGCCGCTCTCGTCCTGTCGCGTCACGGCGGCATAGAACGAGATGAGCGGGTTGACCGATTCCACTGGGGCGTCGCTGCCGTTCGGAATAATCCCGCCGGATCTCAGCAAACTTCTCCAGGCGTACGCGCCACGGATCCGCTGCGGCCCGACGCGCTCCTCCGCCCACCGCATGTCGCTGCGCTGATGACTCGCCTGCATGGACGGAATGACACCGAGCCGCGTGAATCGCGGGATGTCGGCGAGGGCGACTACCTGCGCATGCTCGATGCGCAAGCGGTGGTCGCGCACCGGCGCTCGCCGGAGACCCGCTTCGTACGCATCCAGCGCGATGCGATTGCCACGATCGCCGATCGCGTGTGTCGCGACCTGGAAGCCCGCGCCGAGCGCGGAATGCACGAGACTCTGAATGCGCTCCGGCGGAGTTACGATCAGGCCGACGTTGCCTGGATCGTCGGAGTACGGCGCGAGCAGCGCGGCGCCACGCGAGCCGAGCGCACCATCGGCGTAGACCTTGACCGACCGGATCCAGACGCGATCTCCGTGCGCTCCGTTCACCGGGCCCCGGCGGAAGTAATGCCGCTCGTCGGCGGTGTCCGCGGAGATCATGACGTAGGTGCGCAGATCGAAGTCGCCCTGCGCAGCCATCGCTTCGATCATATCGATGGTACCCCGGGATGCTCCCGCGTCATGCACGCTCGTGAGCCCCCATCTATGCACCTCGGCCGCCGCCGCGAGCAGCCGGCGCCGCGTCTGCTCGGGCGTGGCGCGGGGGATGACGCGACTGATGAGGTTCTCGGCGTTGTCGATGAAGACTCCCGTCGGCCGGCCGGAGGCGTCTCGCACGATTCGCCCGCCGGCAGGGTCGGAAGTGGCGGCCGTGATTCCCGCGAGCTCCATCGCGCGCGCGTTCGCGAGCAGCGCGTGGCCATCGACGCGCGTGATGGCCACAGGATGGTTCGGCACCGCTCGCGACAGAGCATCGGCGGTCGGGAAATCCTTCACGGGCCACCGCGTCTGGTCCCACCCTCGTCCGAGCAGCCATTCGCCGCGCGGGAGTGCCGCGGCGCGCTCAGCGACCCGCGCGACGATTTCCTCATACGTGCGAGTGTCCTCGAGACGCACACGCTCGAGCGCCGTGCCGAGTCCGCTCAGATGCGCGTGCCCGTCCGCGAGCCCGGGATAGATGAATGCGCCGGGGAAATCCATGGAGCGGGTATTCGGCCCCCGGAATCTCTCGGCCCCCTCGCGCGTACCGGCGTACACGAAGCGTCCACCGGAGATGGCGATCGCGTGAACGTGCGGGCCGGGTTCGACCGTGTAGATGCGGTCCGCGGTCACGATGAGCTCCGCGGGCGCGGGCGTTTGCGCAGCCGTGGTGGTCGCGATGCAGGCGGTTGCAAAAATGACGAGGAGTGCGCGAATCATGGTTTGGTGACTAGTGACTAGTTACGAGCGGCCGCTCTCGCCGCGGCGACGATCTCCTTCACTTCGCGCAGCAGCGTCGGGGCGTGGTATGGGATCCCATCCTTGATGGTCCATTCGACACCGCCGGTGCGGACGGCGCGCCCGCCCTGAATCTCTTCTACGCCGGTCGGATACAGCACCTTGAGGTTCGCGAGCGGATTCCCGTTCACGACGATCAGGTCGGCGAGATACCCTGCGCGAATGCGGCCGAGCCGGTGCTCCTCGCCAAGAATGCGGGCGTTGTTGCCGGTGGCGTGCTGAATGACCTTGATTGGATGGAAGCCGGCTTCTTCGTGTAGCTCCAGCTCGCGGATCAAGCCGAAGCCGTACATCTGGTAGATAAAGCCCGCGTCCTCGCCCGCTCCGATCAGTCCGCCGCGCCGTTCGAAGTCCCGCAACGCGCTCATCCAGATGCGGTAATTTTCTTTCCAGAAAGTCTCATCGGTCGTCGTCCATCCGAAGAAGTACGAGCCGTGGTTGGCCGGATCGGGCCGGAAGTACTGCTCGAGCGTTGGGTGCAGATAGTCTCTGAACCACGGCTGCGTCTGCGCGCGCTGAAGGTCGCGGCTCGCCTCGTAAATCACGAGCGTGGGCACCCAGGCGACCTTGGCCGCAACCATCGAGTCGAGCACGGAAGCGAGCCTGGCCGAGTCGGCCTCACGCCAGAGGCGGCCGGCGTAGCGGAAGCGGTCGACTTCGTCGCGGTAATCGTAGTCGGCCGGAAAGCTCTGCACTCCGCCGGGGATCGTGGCGTCTGGAATTCCGTACCAGTGCTCGATCGTGCTCG
>JBKJKB010000230.1:0-3203 GCA_046597675.1 Gemmatimonadaceae bacterium | reverse complement strand
CGCGGGGACAACGGTACGTGTGTACCGGCGCGCGACGTAATCCTCGAGCAGCTGCAGGAACTCGGGCACGATGTTATCGCCGCGCAAAGTCACCGCGAGCTTGCCGTCCACGTATACAGGCGCGACCGGATCTTCGAACGTTCCCGGGAGCGAGATGCCAATGTCGGCGTGCTTTGATTCCCCGGGACCGTTCACCACGCAGCCCATTACCGCGACGCGCATCTCCTCCACACCGGGGTAAATCGCGCGCCACGCGGGCATCTGCTCCCGCAGGTATCCCTGGATGTCCTCTGCCATCTGCTGAAAGAACGTGGACGTCGTGCGGCCGCAGCCGGGGCACGCGCTCACCTGCGGCGCGAAGCTTCTCAATCCGAGCGACTGCAGGATCTGCTGCGCGACCTGCACTTCCTCAGTGCGATCGCCGCCCGGACGCGGCGTGAGCGAGACGCGAATCGTGTCGCCGATCCCCTCGGCAAGCAGAATCGAGAGCGCGGCGGTGCTCGCGATGATTCCTTTGCTGCCGAGTCCCGCTTCGGTGAGTCCGAGGTGCAGCGGGAAATCGCAGCGCGCCGCGAGCCGGCGGTACACGTCCACCAAGTCCTGCACGGCGGAGACTTTCGCCGAGATGATGATCTGGTCGTGCCGGAGCCCTGTCGCTTCCGCCAGCTCGGCGGACCTGAGCGCGCTCGCGAGCATCGCCTCGATGTACACGTCGCGGGCATCGGCCGGATCCGCCGCGAGCGCGTTGGCGTCCATCATCTGCGTCAGCAGGTCCTGATCGAGCGACCCCCAATTCACTCCGATGCGCACCGGCTTGCCGTTATCCGCCGCGATGCGAACGATCGTCTGGAAGTTTTCGTCGCGGCGCTTGGTGCCGACGTTGCCGGGATTGATGCGGTACTTGGCGAGAATCCTGGGGCAGTCGGAGAAGCGCGCGAGGAGCAGGTGCCCGTTGTAATGAAAGTCGCCGACGAGTGGGACCGAGCAGCCCATGTCCGCGAGTCGCGTGGCGATCTCCGGCACGGCCGCCGCGGCGTCTTCGTTGTTGACGGTGATCCGGACGAGCTGCGAGCCCGCGGCCGCCAGCGCCGCCACCTGCTGCGCGGTGCCGGCGGCGTCAGCGGTGTCCGTATTGGTCATCGACTGGACCACGATCGGGTGACCTGACCCGACAGCAACCCCGCCGACCATGACTGTGACGGTCGCACGCCGCGGGATCATCGCGCTCGGATTTGCGGTGCGAAGCGACATATGATTAGTACACGAAAGGTAAATCGCTGGCCTGGCCGATGCAGATCGAGGGGTCAGAGTCGTTGAAACGCAATCCAAACGCGGAGCCCGCCACATGACGGAGCCGAGAATTCCGAACGATCCCGACGATCCCCGCGTGCCGGATCCGGCCGACGCTCCGCCGCCAGCGCCGGCCCAATCGACGTCGCCTCCGGCCGACGAGCCCACCGTCCCATGGGTCGTGGCGAAACCGATCGTCGTGGAAACGCCGTGGCATAAGCGGATGACTACGCGAGCACTCGCGGCATTGATCATCGTGCCGTTGCTGGCTTTCTCCGTATGGGCAGCGGTAACGCTGAACGTTGTGTACGAGCGCGGCGAGCGGTACGGCTACGTGCAGAACTTCGCCAAGAAAGGGGTGGTGTGCGCCACCTGGGAAGGCGAGCTGGCGATGACGAACGTGCCCGGCGTCGCTCCCGAGATCTTTGCGTTCAGCGTGCGCGACAACGCCGTCGCGGCCGACATCCAGCAGAGCATCGGCAAGCGGGTCGCTCTGGCTTATGAAGAACACCGGAACGTGCCGACCTCATGTTTCGGTAAAAGCGACCATTTCGTATCCGGCGTACGGGTAGAAGAGCCCTAATTCCCGCCGTTTTGAGCCGGAAAGATTGAGCCGGAAAGATTGCGCCGGAGGGCGGCGGTATTGTCGAAGCCACCCGGCCCGCTTACCTTTTTGCGCTGTGCGGCTGGGGTGCGGCAGGCCCCGAAGCATGGATCCAGGGCGGGGGGTCTTTTCGGTCCCGCCACAAGCCGATGGCAGGAGTAGTTACAGCTCGCTCCACGGCGTCACGTTACCAATGCAGGAGAAGGAATGCGCACGACCGGAAAGGTGAAGTGGTTCAATGACGCGAAAGGGTTTGGCTTCATTACCCCCGATGATGGTACGAAGGACTGCTTCGTCCATTACAGCGCGATCAGTGGCAGTGGCTTCAAGTCGCTGGCGGAAGGCGACGCTGTCGAGTTCGACGTGGTTCAGGGCCAGAAAGGTCCCGCGGCAGAGAACGTGACCCGGGCGAACAGCGCGAGCTAACTAAGCCCATAGTAAGGAAGGCGTCCCCCCTCGCGGGGGGCGCCTTTTTTGTTGCCTGACTGGAATCCAGATCCCGGACTCAGCCAGGCGGGCTCACTTGTCCCGATCCCTTCTCCGCGGTCTTCCTCGTTTGGTTCGCGGTGCCATCTCCAACGCCTCGGCGAGCGCCACCTCGACGCGAGCCCGCACCTCCGATCGGCTGACATGGAGGGCCACCTCTCCCGCTCGGACCACGGCCATTTCACCTGATCCCGGATTTTGAGGGCTCTCCCACAGGTCGTGGGCGAACCGAAGCGCGGTGGCCACCGGGATCCGCAGCTCTCTGTTGAGGCGATGCACGGTGGCGATCACGTGGATGGCCCGTGGCGCGAGCCTTCGCTGGACTCCTTGTCTGGTCTGGCTAACTCCGGCGACCCGATACTGAGACAACAAATTGTCCAGCCACTTCAAATCAACTTCCAACGCAAGTGCCGTAGTTGCAACGGAATAACCTCTCATAGTATAATAAACCTAGAAAAATAGGATTATTAATGCAATAGGAGCTGATTTGGCCCCAAGGCAGTTGGCCCAACCGAGCAAAAATTGCCGTGAACTTTGGTCGGATCCGGGGTACCACTGATACCCGTCGCGCGAGATAATTCAGCAAAAGTACGCGCGATTGAACCATAAGAGGATTTCGAAAATGCGTAGATTTTTATCTGCTTTTGTTGTCGGTGCGGCGCTCGTGGCCGGTGCCTCGACGGCGGAAGCCCAGCGTCCCTTTATGGTCGGCCTGTCGGCCGGCGCCTCGATCCCGCTTTCCGATCTGAGCGACAGCCACAAGGTTGGCTACAACGCCGCCGCGCACCTCGGCATCAACATGCCGATGTCGCCGGTCGGTTTC
>JBKJKB010000130.1:0-5616 GCA_046597675.1 Gemmatimonadaceae bacterium | reverse complement strand
GGCCCCCGAAATCATGGTGATGCGAAGCGCCCGGACCCGGCGCAGCAGCGCCTCGCCAAGCGAATCGTCGGGCGAGCGGAACGGTACGCGAATCAGCACCATGATTTCGGGGGCCGGATCACCGGACGACGAGTTCGTGCGTCTGCCTCTGGCGCGACTGCGCCTGACCGGCGCGCCGTGGCTCAAGCGCGATGACAAGCCGCTGGCCGGAATCGGCGGCGAGCAGCCGGCGGCGAACGGATACGTGATCGCCGGCGTCATTGGTACGCAGGACAGAAATCGCACCGGCGGCATCGACTACGAGTCGCCCCCCGGAGTCATCGACGAGCCCGACACGAAGACTGTCGCGCTCTCGTCCGCCCGGGTGCAGGTCAACGAGCGATCGCTCCGCCTGACGGCCGGCGGTCTCGAGCGGTACCAGCGGGCCGAGGCGTATTATCGCTTCCCCGAAGGACAGAAGAACTTCATGGGCTACAAGCAGCTCCGGCTGTGGGCGCGCGGAATAAACGGCGGCTGGGGCCCAGACGGTGAGCTGCACTTTTATGTCAAGGTCGGGCGCGATCCCAACAACTTCTACATGTACCGCACGCCGCTGAACGGCGGCGTCACGCGCGCGGCCTGGCTGCCCGAGATCCGCGTGGACTTCCAGAAATTCTTCGCGCTCAGGGCCCAGATTCAGAACGCGTTTCTTGCGGGCTCCAAGGCGAACACGTGCACCGGACTCGACTCCGTTCTCATTGCCAGCACACCGGCTTCGATCGGCGTGTCGTCGCAGGGTCGATACGCTGCGTGCGCCGACGGGTATATCGCGTACACGATCGCACCCGGATCGAGCGCGCCGAACCTCGCATCCGTACAGGAGCTCGCGGTCGGGATGGTGCGCGTGACCGAAGGCAGCGGTATCCGGCCGATCGTGCCCGGCGACACGCTCGAGCTGTGGGTGAACGACATCCGCCTGGCCGACGTCGTGGACGAGATGGGCTTTGCGGGTCAATTCGCTGCGTCGATCGTCGCGAGCGACTTCGGCGACATACGGCTGAATTTCAGCCGCCGGGACTCGCACTTCCGGCAGCTCGCGGAACAGCCCGAGTACCTGACGGACAATGCCGTGGACATCAGCGCCGCGTTCCGGCTGGAGAAGCTTCTGCCGCGCTCGCTGGGTCTTTCCATTCCGGTCACGCTGAACTACACGTCGATGGCCAGCGATCCGCTGTTTCTCTCGCAGTCCGACATACAGGCGGAAGCCGTCGAGGGCCTGCGCTCACCGCGATCGTCGGCCGCATCGTACACAGCGAGCGTCCGACGCACAGTGCCGATCGAGGGGCACGTGCTGGCGCCGCTTTTGAACAATCTCGTGCTGAGCGGCAGCTACACGTCCGCGTCCGCGCGCAGCGAATTCCAGGAGGGTGGTGCGCGCAACTTCATGCTCGGCGCCGAGTTCAACGTGACTCGCGCGCTGCTGCCGAAACTTTCGCGCTGGTCGCCCGCCGAGCTGTATCTGTCCAGCGTCTACCGGAAAGGGAGCGACGAGCGCTTCTCCTTCTTCAGGCCCGCGTCGGTGCCCGGCGAGCAGCCCCGCCCCGTGAGCGGCTTCTCGCACACCTGGAGGAACGGCGCGGTGCTGGCGTTCAAGCCGATGGAAACGCTGCGCGCGCGATTCGACCTGAGCTCTGTTCGCGATTTACGCGATTACGATGCGGCTACCGCCCTCGGTATTATCGCCGAATCGGAAGGGCAAGCGCTCGCGGGGATGGACGCGGGACTGGAGCGGGAGCGGGCGATTCAGAGCTCGATCAACTTCGCGCCTTCGTTGCGCCCGTGGATCAGGCCGCGGCTCGATTTCGCCAGCACGTACCACATGATCCGCGATCCGAATACGCTGTTTTATACTGACCGGCTTCTGCCGGACGGCGGCGAGCGGGAATCACGCCTGCCGCGTCGGCTCGCCAACTCGCAAGTGTTGAACAGCGGCTTGTCCCTGGATCTCCCGGGTGCCCTCGCGTTCCTCGGTGATTCTTCCCTGCGGCTGCGCCGCGCGCTTCGCGGACTGCGTCCGTTCGAGATCACGATGAACCGGAACGTCGTGTCGGTGTTCGAGGGGACCGCGGTCGACCCGCCGCTGTCCTACCAGTTTGCGCTCGGCGGAGCTGGCCGGTTCCTCAACGTGAAAGGAAGTCCGGCCACTAGCGCCGCGGTCACGAACCATCTCTCGATCGCTAATTCATGGCGACTTCCGCTTGGCGCGATAATCACGAGCAGGTACCAGCAGCACACGATGCGTCACTGGATCCGCCGGCTCGAGGGCGGCACCACGACGACCGACGGGACACAGGTGGTGTTCCCGGACGTAGGCGTCCAATGGAATGGCCGGCCCCGCGGCCTGTCGTGGCTCTGGTCCAACGTGGGACTCAGCGCGCGGGCGCAGGAGACGGACCAGCGGTTTGGCACCCCCGATCCCGAGACCGCTGGGACCGACGATCGCAGCAACAGCCGGTTCAGGAGCTATCCGATAAACGTGTCGCTTACCTGGGCGCTCGTGCCGGGACTCGCGACCAGTGGCGGCTTCAGCCGCGTGCGGCGGGCGGAGGCAAAGCCGGGCGTGGACAGCCGCTCGCGCAACAGCGACTACAACATCGACGTCGCAATGCCGTTCCGCCTTCCCGCGGGAGAGGGGAAGGCCCGCGACGTCCGGACGCGGTTCAGCTATCAGAGTGGCCAGGGATCCAGCTTCGTCATCAACCCGCTGGCGCTGGACAACACCAGCCGTCTGTTCGAGAGTGGCAGGCGCGCTCTGACACTCAGCGCGGACACGGACGTCGGCGAAAATCTGGCTTCCAGCTTTCTCATCTCGCGCGTCGCGAGCTTTGACCGCAACTTCAACCGTGAGATCACGCAGACAGTGCTGAGCGCGGTCCTTCACCTGCAATTTTTCGGCGGAGAAATGAAGTGATACAATGGCCCGCACTGATCCTGGCTTGCCTGGTGCTTGCATGCGACAAGGAGCCGTCGCGCCCGCCGACCGGGTTCAGCGGCGAGTCCGCGCTGCGACATGCCACGACGCTGATGTCCTTCGGGCCGCGCGTCCCGGGCACGGATGGCTGGCGCAAGTCGGGTGACTGGATCGTCGCGCGCATGCGCGAAACTGCCGACACCGTGTTCGTGCAGGAATGGACTCACACGCTCGCGACCGGCGCGCGGATCCCGCAGCGGAACATCATCGCGAGCTTCAGGCCGGAGGCATCGGAGCGAGTGCTGTACGTCACGCACTGGGACACAAGGCCACAGTCCGACAGAGCGAACACGGCGGCGGAGCGCGCGCTGCCAGTGCCGGGCGCGAACGACAACGCTTCGGGCGTGGGCCTGTTGATCGCACTTGGTGAGCTGCTGAAGTCCACGCCGCCGGCGGTGGGTGTGGATTTTCTGTTCACGGACGGCGAGGACTGGGGAAGCTTCGACAGCATGACCGACGTGCTGATCGGCTCCAGTTATTTTGCGCGCAACATTCCCTGGCCCAACTACCGGCCGCTGTTCGGCGTGGTGTGGGACATGATTGGCGACCGCGACCTGCAGATCTACCAGGAGATTAACTCTGTGAGACAGGCGCCCGAAGTCGTCCAGCGCGTCTGGACCGTGGCTGCGGACCTCGGGCTTTCGAGCGTCTTCATTCCCGAGCAGAAGACTCCGATAACGGACGATCACCTGCCACTGCTGCGCGCGGGCCTCCGTGTGATCGACGTCATAGACATCGATTTTCCCGATCATCACAAGCCCAGCGATACGATCGACAAGATCTCGGCGGAGTCGCTGCAGAAGGTGGGAGACGTGGCTGCTGCGCTGGTCTTGCCGCCTCGTTGAGCCGCCTCCAGGCGCACGCATCGGCCCTCGCGCGAAAACAGTCCCTAAAACAATCAACCGATGACGCCAAACTGCCCACAGGATGGTAATGGTTTGACGTGCCCACTCCCGCCGAGCGCAAAGCGCTTCTTTTCCTCGCCGCCGTAGTCTCGCTGGGTGCCGGCGTTCGCGCGGTTCGCGCGATCTCGCGGGATCCTGGGACCGATCACGCGGCGACGGCGGCACTGAAGGAGCAGCTCCGCCGCGTGGATTCAGCCCGGATGTCGGGCAAAAGCGGCTCGGGCGGGCGGCGTTCGTCACCCCGAAAAAAACCGGCGGGTCCGAGCCTGGCCGTGGACATGGATACCGCGTCGGCAGAGCTGATCGAGAGCCTGAACGGGATCGGCCCGGCGCTGGCGAAGAGGATCGTGGCCCACCGTGATACATTCGGCGCGTTCGGCTCGATCGAAGGGCTGGGGCGCGTCAGAGGCATAGGCCCGGCGCTGTCCGCGAAGCTGGCTCCGCAGGTGACGTTTTCGCGGTTGCCGCGTCCTCAAAATGCGGTCGTAGCCCCGCCTCCCGGAGCCCGCGCGACGGCGCGAAAGAGAGCACAGCGCGACAGCGGTTTTCCTTGACACGTTTTCTCCCTACAACGACCTTCCGCACCCGGAGCTTGTCCCGGGTTGTAAGTCTCTTCACCAACCTAGATGGCCACACCCATAGCTGCTAAAAGCGAGCCGATCGGCGACCTGTTGGTCAGCGAAGGGCTGATCACCCAGGAACAGCTCACGCGCGCCATTCAGGAGCAGCAGCAGAACGGCACGCGGATAGGCTACAACCTCATCAAGCTCGGCTTCGTCAAGGAAACCGATCTCACGCGCTTGCTCGCGCAGCAGTACCGGATGCCGGCGGTGGATCTCACCCACTTCGAGGTCGACCCGAAGATCGCGAAGCTCATTCCCGCCGAGGTCTCGACGAAGCACCAGATATTGGCTCTGAAGCGCGAGGGCAGGACGCTCACGGTCGCTTTCACTGATCCGTCCCATCTCAACCTCGACGACCTCACGTTTATCACGGGTTACGACATCTTCCCGGTCGTCGGTGGCGAGTTCACGGTGCGCAACATCATCGACAAGTATTTTGCGTCCACCGACGCGCAGATGGAGTCGCTGCTGAAGGACATCGACCTCGGCGATGACGACATCGAGCTCCTCGAGGAGCCGGAAGAGGACATGACCGCGGCCGCGCTGGCGGTCGCGATCGACCAGGCCCCGGTCGTCAAGCTCATCAACGCTATTCTCACCGATGCGGTCCGGCGCGGCGCCTCAGACATCCACTTCGAGTGCTTCGAGCACGAGCTGCGGGTGCGTTACCGCGTGGACGGGGCGCTGTCGGAAGTGATGAAGCCGCCGCCGAAGCTCAAGGCCGCGCTGATCTCGCGGTTCAAGATCATGGCGTCGCTCAACATCGCCGAGCGGCGCGTCCCGCAGGACGGCCGCATCAAGCTCAAGATCGGCAACCGCGTCATCGACTTCCGTGTCTCGACGCTGCCGACGCTCTTTGGCGAAAAGGTCGTGCTGCGTATTCTCGACAAGGGCAACCTGACGCTCGACCTCGAGAAGTTCGGCTTCGAGCCGAAGGCCGAAAAGGATTTCATGGCGGCGATCATGAACCCCTATGGCATGGTGCTCGTGACAGGACCGACCGGTTCCGGTAAAACGACTACGCTGTATTCCGCGCTGTCGAAGGTGAACAGCATCGACGTCAACATCATGACGGCCG
>JBKJKB010000094.1:0-4159 GCA_046597675.1 Gemmatimonadaceae bacterium | reverse complement strand
ATCCACTTGATGAGCTCTGAGCGGAGCGCGGCGATATCCGAGTGAAGCTCGGCACGCTGCTTTCCCATCTCCGACTGAAATCGTTCCCAATTCCGGTCGTTCAGGTCCCTTAGATCGGTTTTATAGTCTGCATCCACAGCGTTGAACCAGTCCACGAGCTCGCCAGCGATATCATCGCCGAGCTTGTCATAGAAACTTCGGGAAAGCTTCGCTGTTACCGGCACGTGAGCTCCTGATCGTGACGGTAATATGTAAACGTTAGGCCGAGCAGGATGCCGAAGCAACTCGGCGCGGGCGAAGCCATTTCAACGCGCGCGGAAGAACGGATCCAGTGCCCGCGTCCTCCAACGTCCGCGCGAATGCCCGCCCGTGATGCACTGAGGCGTATCCCCGGCCGCGTCTTAGCTCGCGTAGTTTGCGAGCGTAGCGGCCGAAGGGGATACGCCTCAGCGCATCACACGCGCAGAACCCGAACGCGAGCTACGGCCGTGGCCGCGACTTCGGGTTTGTCAGCGTGTCAGAATCGAGCGACAGCCTCTCCCACCACTCGTCCTTCGACTCGGGCCGGTCGCGCAGCTTCCTGAGCTCGACCGTCTCGCCCTTCTCCCGCGCTTCGCGGAAATCGTGGAACTCCTTCTGGATCACCGGATCCTGCAGATCCCGTGCGTACCCGCCGCGCCGCACGTGCGCCTTGAAGCTGTCCCACCGGTCCTTGTTCCTGAACCGCTTCTGCAGCATGTCGTTCTCGCACGTCTCGCACACCATGTACTCGGCGGGCGGCTCCCACTGGTACGGCTTGGAGTAGTCCTCCACGTGCGCCTTGGTTGGCGTGTCGGGATCGCCGCACAGCTCGCACTCGGTGTGACGCATCTGCAGCTCGCCGGAGTTGAGCAGGCGCGCGCGCTCCGCCTCCTTCTCGTCCCGCTCCTTGCCGGAATATCCGTTGTAAGGGTTGTATCCCACTGACTGGCCTCTCGTTAGGAGTTGATTTCGTAATATGGCTGGGCGCCCGTCATGGAGCCATTGCCAGAGCCAGGCCAATTCGGCGCGATGCCTACGTCAGGGTACGTATGGGATGCCCCCCACGGCAGGGCTAATCTCCGGTCGCACCCACTAACCGGAGACTTCAAATGAGCTCGATTCGTTCGCTTCTCGCCGCCCTGGTCCTCGCTCCCGCCGCCCTCGTCGCGCAAGACGCGTCCCCGGCAGCGGCCTCCCGTCCGTCGATCACGGTCGGCGCCTTCGAGTACGGCACAGTCGCCGCGCAGATCGCCAGCGACAGGGCCACTCGCAGACGGCTCGAAAAGATGGGGATCCGCGACGGCGCCAACTTCGCCGAGGCGCTGGGGATCGGCGCGGCCGATCTCATCATCGAAGAGCTGATGAAGACGGGCGCGTTCCGGGTGCTCGAGCGCAGGCAGCTCGACGCGATCCGCCAGGAGCAGTCGATCCAGCTCGATTCGATCACGAGTGCTTCTCCTACCCGCGTCGCGCGCGCCCGCTACATCATCTCGGGATCGGTAACGCGGCTCGGCTTCGAGGAAAAACATCTAGGCGGGCTGGCCGGACGCGCCGCGTCAACGGTGTTTCTCTACGGGCTTGGCGGGAAGAAGAGCAGCACGTACGTGAATCTCACCGCGCGCGTGATTGACGCGGAAACGGGAGAGATCGTTGCCAGCTTCACCGGCGAAGGGATCTCGACCAAAGGCTGGGGCGTGACGATGTTCGGCATGGGCGGCTGGGGACTCGGCGGCGCGAAAATGGGCACGGACAACGTGCGCGAGTCGGCGATCGGCGAAGCGACGGCGGAAGCGGCCGCGCGCATCGCCGCGCGCATCGCGGAATTGAGGGGAACGCTCGTCGCCGGCTGAATCACGCCGGCGCGGGCTTACCCCGCGCGCAACAGTCGCTCGACGCCGCGCATCCCGGATTCGATTCGCCCGCACATGATGTCGCACAGGCGAAAGACGCTTTTGTCCGCGAGCCGGTAGTACACGAACAGTCCTTCCTTGCGGCGCGCGACGAATCCGAGCGAGTGCAGGATCTGCAGGTGCTTGGAGACGTTGGCCTGGCCGAGTCGGGTCTCGTCCACGAGATCGTTGACCGGCAGCTCGCCGCCACGCAGCGCGTTCAGTATCTGCAGCCGCGCGGGCTCGCCCAGCGCGCGGAAACGCGCGGCGATCAGACCCACCAGCTCGGGTGACATCTCACGGTCTCTCACGCCGCGCTCCCGGCTTTCGATTCGCGCGTCACCGGCTTGCCGGCCGTCTCCCACCCGGCGAATCCTCCGCTCAGATTGATGACGTCTTTCACGCCGCGCGCCTGCAGCAGGCTGGCGGCGATCGACGAGCGTGCACCGCTCTGGCACTGCAGCACGACCGGCTTGTCCGCCGGGATCTCGGCGAGGTGATCCTCGAGGTAGCCGAGCGGAATGTTCGGCACGCCGGGGAGGTGTCCGGCGTCCCACTCGGAGCGCGCGCGCACGTCGATGACGGTGACCGCGCCGGCTTTCATCCGGGGTTCGAGCCCGGCTGCGTCCACCTGCTCAATGGTCAGCAGCTTTCGTTTGTCGCCTGCCCATTTCGCGACGGCGTCGCCCGGGAAAAATCCGGCGATACGATCGAGGCCGATCATGGCGAGATCGCGCGCGGCTTCATCCGCGTCCTCGTCCGCGATCAGGTAGAAATCCCGGTCGTACTGGACGAGCCATCCGGCCCAGCTGTTGAAGCTCTTGCCGAGTGGAATGTTGATCGTCCCGGGCACGTGTCCTTTGGCGAAGCGATCGGCGGGCCGCGTGTCGATCACGAGAGCGCCGCCGTCGAGTGTGGCGGCCAGCTGGTCCGCCGGGAGCTGCTTCGGCTCCTGAAATCCGCCGAGGACCGCAGGGCCCGCCTTGTTGATGCGTTTCATCTGCGCGAAATATTTGGGCGGCTCCGGCTGTCCCTCGAGCACCGCGCGCACGAACTGGTCCTCGTCGTCGATCGCGAATGCCCAGTTGAAGCGCCGCTCGTAGCCGACCGTGCTGTGCGGCACCGCGCTCAGCCCCTTGCCACAGGCGGAGCCCGCGCCATGTCCCGGCCAGATCTGCAGCCAGTCGGGCTGCTCGCGCTTGAACCGCTGGAGGCTGGCGAACAGCGTGCGCGCGGCCGCGTCCATCGTCCCGGCGATGCCGGCGGCTTTCTCGAGCAGGTCGGGGCGACCGATGTCGCCGACGAACACGAAGTCGCCGGTGACTGCCGCGATCGGCTCGTTCGCGGCCGCGGTGTCGGTGACCAGAAAGCTGAGGTGCTCCGGCGTGTGTCCCGGCGTGTGCTGGGCGGTGATGACGACATTGCCCACCTTCATCGTGTCACCGTCGTGCAGCAGAGCCGCGCCCGCCTCACGCGCGAAGGCGTACTGCCAGTCCGGACCGCCCTCGGCGGAGAGGTACATCGTCGCCCCGGTGGCGGCTACGAGCTCGCGCGTGCCCGAAACGAAGTCGGCGTGGATGTGCGTTTCGGTCACATGGGTGATCGTCACCTTTTCCGCTTCGGCCGCGCGGACGTACTGCGCGGAGTCGCGATTGGGATCGATCACGATGGAGTGCCCGGAACGGGCACAGCCGATCAGGTAGCTCGTCTGCGCGAGCTTTTCGTCGTAAAAGCGTTTGACGATCATGGCGAGTCCCGAATGGCCTGGAGAGAAAAAATCATCAGGTCGTTGCCGCCGACGGTGCGCGACCGGTGGCGAGAGCTCTGACCATGGCGGGAACGTCGCAGGACGCGCGGTTGTAGGGAAGACGCGAGAGTATCAACGCCATGCCGCACTTGTCGGTTACGCCCGCGAAGACGAGTCCAGAGCCCACAACTGCGGGGATGAGGGCGAAGGCCGGGTTGACGGTGAAGCCAAGAATTCCGCCCGTGGCCGCGAGCGCGCCGGCGACGATTCGCACCTGCCGCTCGAGGGAGAGGCGCCGCTTCCCGCCGTCGACCGGCAGGCCGGCCGCGACCCAGGCGTTCATCCCGCCCACGAGAACGTGGAGATTGGCCATGCCGGCGGCCTTGAGCGCCTGCTCGGCTCTGCGCGCCCGGCCGCCGGACTGGCAGACGAGAATCACGGGAGCGGACACGCCGGAGATCTCGGCGGAGTGCTCGGAGAGAGTGTCGAGCGGGACGTTGTA
>JBKJKB010000043.1:0-4276 GCA_046597675.1 Gemmatimonadaceae bacterium | reverse complement strand
CCGCCGCCATCCGCCACGCGCACCATGCCCACTGCCAGCTCCTGCACCGCCGCGAGATTGGGAGCGCTCGAGCCGGGCGCGACGGTGAAGGCGATGTATCCATCGGCACACGCCGCGTAGCGGCCGCCCGACGAGACTCCCGTCGAAGCGGGAGTATTGGCGATGAGAACCGAGTCGATCCCCGTGCATGAGTTGGGTCTCGATCCGGCCAGGAAAGCGTTCTGAATTTGCGCCCTCAGGGCAAAGAACTTCTGAAAATCAACGCGGACTTCCGGCAGCCATGCGGCCCGCGTGACTCCGCCGTTGAGCGGCGTGCGATACATGTAGAAGTTGTTGGGATCGCGCCCCACTTTGACGAAAAACTGAAGCTCGCCGTCAGCGCCCCAGCCGCCGTTGATCCCTCGGGCCCACAGCCGGAGCTGGGTGTAACCCATGAAGTTCTTCTGGCCTTCCGGAAACCGATAGTACGCTTCGGCCCGCTGGTATCTGTCCAGGCCTCCGGCGGTAAGCCGCAGTGAGCGCTCGTTTACCTGAACGCGCGAGGATGAGAGGGCGACGGTCTTCGTATCCGGCTCGTCGGTCACGCCCGGCGGCGACTCGTAGTCGATGCCGCCCGTCCGATTTCTATCCTGCGTCCCGATCACTCCAGCGATCACGTATCCGTTCGGCGCGGGCAGCTCCCCGGCGATTCCCAGGAGCGGCTTGTCGTCCCGCTTGAGCCACGGCGCGCCCGTCAGCCGGAGCCTCGCGAGCGGCACGCGCACGAAATCGGCGTCAGCGCTCGCAGCGCCAGAGATCATGCTGATTCGAAGAGCCCTCACGCGCCGGAGCAGCGCCTCCCCAAGAGAATCGTCCGGCGAGCGGAACGGAACGCGCACGAGAACCCAGCACACGGTCTGGGGGCCGGCCGTTGCATTGAAGGTGCGCGGAGCGGGAGCGCAGCGGCCGACGCGATTGTACGACGCCGGGTTCGCCAGGTCGACGACGTATCTCCGCCAGCGCTCCTGGTTGCGCTCGGACTGCGTGAGGTTCAGGACGTTGTCGAAGTCTACGTCTTCCTCATCCAGCCGGTTGTTCGCGACGGTGCAGTTCGCGCGTGAATCGCCAAGCAGCTGGGAAAAGCGCGCCCCCCCGATGCAGAGCGAATGCGCGTCGAGCGCCAGCCCGGACGGCGTCGCGCCCGTGACGAGCGTGAGTCGGTCAACTCTGTCACCGGGCAATCCGATGTCGTCGCTCGTCACGTTGAACGCGCGGGAGAATGGATCGCGCTCACTGTCCAGCCTGTCGAGCCCGCGAACGGCGCGTCCCGAATAGACGCTGTCGGTCGCAGCCGGTCCCTGCACGAGACGCAGTGTATCAGGGGAGAATACGAGCGTATTCTCCGAGACATCCCCAAAGTCGAAAACGAGAAGCGGGTTGCGGGCGCGGGCGGCGGCGGACGTATCCACCTGCGCCCAGAACTCCAGATTCTCAACGCGTGAGAGGTCGACGCCGGAAGGGCCGAGCACGGTTCTGATCGAGCGCCAGCGCCGTCCGGAAACGGCGCCAGCCGTATTCCATTGAAACGCGCGACGCAAAGGATTGTACAGTCCGCCGACGGACAGTGGATACAGCGTCATCCAGAGCAAAGTCTCGGGGCCGGCCACGCCGGTTCCGAACAGCTCCGTCTGCGGATCGATCTGCCTGATGGTGTATTGGACGGGCCGCCCGCTGACGTCGAGTCCCGTGCTCTGCCATGCCATCGTGGCGGCGCGGTCCACCGACAGCGCATCGCCGCCGACTCGAAGCGGCAATGCCGTACCGAGAGCGGGCTGGCTGCTGTAATACCAGGTCCCGTCCGTGAGGGGCACCTGAATCCCGCCCTCGCCTTCGAACGATTCGATGAATGCCTGGCCAGCCGCATTCGGTCGCGGCCTGCTCATGGCCAGCTCGCCTGAGACGCTCACGCGCGAGGGGACGGACGTTCTGCCGAAGGGCAGTCTCGAAACAAGACGAGTGAGCGGATCGGCCTCGAAGTCGAACACGCCGCTCACTCCAGCTACCAGCGACGCGGCGGGCTCGAACCCCAGCGGCGGCCGGTTAAAGGTCGTCTTCTGCGACTGCGAGATCGCCGTGAAGCTTATCTGGCCCTTGTCCAGCAGGAACTCCGCAGCCGCCCCGGTAATCGAGGTCGGCGTATCGGCAAAGAGCGGATTCTCCTCGTACTGGACGCTCACCTGCCGCGGACGCGGGAAGAGCGTGTCGGGCCGCGCGAAGCTAACCCGCCCGAGATCGTAATCCACGGAGTAATCGACGCCGCGTGTCAGCAGAATGCCGTCCACGTACAACCGCTCCGAGCTGGGCCGGAGTTGCACGGAGCCGAGCATCAGGCCCCCCGCATCGCTGCCGCCTTCAGCCTGATATCTGATTCGCAAGTGATACAGCGCGCGAGGCCGCTGCGCCGTATTCAAATGCTCGGAGGGCGTGGAATAGATCGCGTCGTTCGACGGATTTCCCCCCGACGCGAGTCCGTCGCCGGCAAACGGGCGCACCGACGGGAAGACCAGGAATTGATCGTTGATGATGCGCGCCGACGTCGCGGAGAATCCCACCTGCAGGTTCGGATCGGACGGTCTGGGCCACAGGCGATTCTCGAAGTCGAAGGTCGAGCTGTTGGTCTCCTGGGCAAGCCCGAACGCCTCGAGAAACGTCTGCGCCCCGCCGCCGAATGGCTTCTCGTGGTCGGTACCCGCGCTCGTAACGACCTTCACGCTCACCGACGGCCGCACGATTCCAGCGCCGCCAACGCGGTACACGCTCCGGATCTCGCGGTTGAACGCGGCATCTCCCGGTGCGACCTGCGGATCCCAGAGCAGGTTGGCGAACTGCTCGCGATCCGCAGAGAACTCCAGCTCAGGGGTTCCACCGGTCGTGACGTGCGTGGTATCCCGC
Organism: Gemmatimonadaceae bacterium; assembly: GCA_046597675.1. Taxonomy (GTDB): domain Bacteria; phylum Gemmatimonadota; class Gemmatimonadetes; order Gemmatimonadales; family Gemmatimonadaceae; genus JACDCY01. Next base: position 1,345 of record JBKJKB010000043.1, on the reverse strand, counting down.
CCGTTGATCCGCACACGGTACGCGACGACCAGCCGCTCACGGTCAATAGACAGCGGGCGGACGAGCGCGATCCACAGCAGCGAGGGATCAGCATAGTAGTCGACTCCCTCGCGGAGATATTCGTACACCTGCCCCCGACGGGACCGCTGGTCGCCCAGCAGTCTGAATTGCGGTCCGCTGGGAGTGGCCGGCTGCGCGCCGATCAGCAGGCGGTACACGAAGATACTGGTGGGCCGGAGCGTGTCGGGGAGCATCGCCGCGGACGTCGCCAGCGCGCGCGAATCCAGGATGTCGACGTTCGGGTAGCGGCGAATGTTGCGCGGGTCCACGGTGAAGAAGAACCGGCGCGGCTCGAACTGATAATCCTCGATGTTCCTGTCGACTTCCTGCAGTGTGCGATCGCCGACGGTGAAGACGCGATCCGCCACGATATTGCCCTTCTGCTGCGCCATGATCGTCTTGAGACGCATGGGGCCGAGGCGCGTGATGGCCTGCAGGCCGGTGTTGTTGCTCGGAATGCCGGCAGTGATGAACCGGGACCGCGGCGGCTGGAACGTGACGTTACCGATCTCGAATCGCTCCAGCAGATCCTTCTCGCGACCCTGATAGTAGATCGAGATGTTGTTGCTCGCGTCGAACTCGCGCTGTGAGTCGTAGTCCACATTCACGTGAATGCGATTCGCGACTACGCCGCCCGAGCGGAGCGACGCCTGAAAATCGAACAAGGGCTCGAAGCCGGTGCGGCAGCCGATCACCGGGTCGAAGCCGCCCGTGGACGAGCACCTCTCGTTGACGGCGCGCTCGGCTCGGAATTCAACTCGCCCGTCGAGGTGGACCGAGAGATCGGTATAGTCGCCCAGCAGGGTAGCAGCCCGCTCGGCGACGGTCGACGGTGGTCGTGCCGGCAGCTCCTCCGGGAAGGCAACCGCGCGCGACTGTGTTGCGAAGGTGCGAGCCTGTACCTGTCCCCAGGTCGCTTCAATGATGCTGCGAACGTTTTGCTGAAACGCGGTCGCGCGGGCGGCCGCGATCTGCTCCTGCGCGAGCCGGAACGACTCGCGCTCGCTCAACGATCGCACCGTCGGAAGCCGGAACGCGGCCGAGTCCAACCCGATCCTCAGTCGGACTCCCTGCGGCGGTAGAGTGTCCCTCGGAGGCCGGCCCGTGTCAGGGCGGACGCGCCTGGACGTGTCACGGGGCGCCGGCGGCAACGTATCGGGAACAACCCCTTGGAGGGGCGTGTCGGATGTGACGGTGATTTCGCCCGCTGCGGCGAGCGAGACCGCCGCGATGAGCGCGAGCAGCCCACCCGTATATTTCACGCCGTGAAGATACTTCACCGGTA
>JBKJKB010000007.1:0-2824 GCA_046597675.1 Gemmatimonadaceae bacterium | reverse complement strand
CCCGGATGGCGCGGCCGGGCGCGGCCCCTACACTAGGCCCACCTGAGGAGGGGCTAGCGGATGCGCCAACTGATCTACGCCATGCAGTTCAAGGGGCAGGCCGGGCCGGTCGAGGGCCGTCCGGGTGTGCTGCGCGCGGCGACGAGCGCGCCGGGGTGCACGCTGACCAGCGTAGTCGGGCCGGGCGGGCTGAGTGGCGTGCTCCAGAGCGCGGCCGGCGGCAGCGCCAGCTTCTGCGTTTGACAACTGGGAATGGCCCACTTCGATCATCGGGAATGGCCCACCCATGCTGGTGGTCAAGCTCTCGATGCTTTGGTCAATCAGTCGATCTGGCGCCTCCGTATGTCGAGCGTTCGACGGAAGCGGAATGACTCGGACCCGGTCTCGATGATGTGCGCGCGATCGGTGACGCGGTCGAGGAGTGCTTTGCAGAGGCGAGCGTTCGGGATAACCTGGGTCCACTCCGAGAACGGGAGGTTTGTCGTCAGGATCACCGCCGCCTTCTCAGCCCGTTCGGCGATCACCTGGAAAAGGAGTTCCGCGCCGACGTCCGCGACGGGGATGTAGCCGACCTCGTCGATAGCGATGAGGTCGTAACGTGCCCAGCGCGCCAGCACACGACGTAGCTGGAGGTCATGGGTCGCCTCGACCAGTTCATTGACGAGGTTGGCGGCGGTCGTGAAGCGCACGTGTCGTCGCTGCCGGCAGGCGGCCACGCACAGCCCGGTGAGGAGATGTGTCTTCCCGGTCCCACTGTCGCCGATGAACACGACCGGCTCGGCGCGCTCGATGTAGCCGCCCTCGGCCAAACTGCTGATCTGGGCGGCCGAGACACGGGGCGCATGCGCGAAGTCGAACTCCTCCAGCGTCTTGACGCGCGGCAGGTGCGCTTCCTGGATGCGCCGCGTGATGGCGCGCCGCTCGCGGTCTTCGGTCTCGGCGGCGAGCAATCCAGCCAGGTAGCCGAGGTAGCTGTGCCGCTCGCGTTGCGCCTGCTCGGCCAGACGGCTGAACTGACTCGCAATGGTCGGCAGTCGCAGAACCGTGCAATGTTCGCCGATCACGGCTGCATGCAAGGCGGCCGTCTGTTCGCTCATCGTGTCACCCCGACCGCGAGGAGCTGGTCGTACGCGCCGACGCCGGGCAGTGGGCGCTCGAAGCGGGCCAGGACGCCGACGTCGAGCGGCGCCACCGGCAGACGCGCGAGCTGGTCGGCCGTCAGCAAATAGCGCACCGCGCCGCCATCGTGGCAGCCCATCGTCAGTGCCCGCTCAATGGCCACGCGCAGTTGTTCCTGCCCGTGGCGACGCCCAAGGCGCAGGAGTCCAATCATCTCTTTGGTTCCGTCCTGTTGACCGTGGCGCTCGCTCAGCCGCGCCCAGAATCGGTCGTAGCTGTCTGGCCATCGACCCGCCGCCCGCCATTGCGCCAACGGCGTGCTCCCGGCCAGCGCGCCGGGCTTGTACGCCAGCACATCGAGATAGTGCTCCAGATCCAGAATCTCTTGCTGACGTCCGTAGCAGCGCTCATGGCGCGCCACACCCCGACCACCGTGCCACAGTACGAGCACATCCGCCGAGAGCTGTGCCCGCACCGTTGTGCCCGCAGGCACCGGAACGGAGTACGCGTTGGTCTTGACCGTCACGCAGCCGAGGTTGGTCACTGTCGGGAAACTTACCTCGGTCACGTCGAACGGCTCGTCCGCGAGCGCCAGCAGATATGGCCGCTCGACGGCCATCGCCGCGCCGACACTCTGAACGCGCCGGTCGACCGTACGGTCTTCATCCGCGCGACAGGCCGCCAGAAGTTGCTGGTTCAGGTCGGCCAGGTCGCGCGCCCGGGGCAGCGGAACCCAGTGCGCGCGTCGAAATCGGCCAACCTCACTCTCCACGCCCCCTTTCTCATGTCCTTCCCCCGGTGTGCAGAACACGGCGTTGTAGCGCCAGTGCGACCGGAACGCCACGAACCGCGCTGTCTCCTCGCGTCGCGTCCCCCGCAGGACCCTCTTCACCGCCGCGCCCAGGTTGTCATACCGCAACCGTTGGAACACACCGCCAAAATAGGCGAATCCCAACGCGTGCGCCTCCAGAAACGCCTGCTGGGTTCCGCGCCGATACGCACGATGGAACGCACCACCGCTCGCCATGCTCCGCATCACGAACACCTGCAGTGTCTCGCGGCTTCCGTCTATTTCAGCGACTGCCTCGTACCAGTCAACCTGCGCCTCACTCCCCCAGTCGTAGCTCTGGGGCACAAATGTCTCGCGTCGCACGACGCCCAACGCGGCTTTCCGTTCGCGCACGAGCCGCCGCACCGTCGATTCCGCGATACCACAGTCGGGCATCTCCGCCCGAATCCGGTCGTAGATCCGATGTGCCGTATGCCTCTGCTTACGCGGCGCCCGTCGGTCTCCCTCCAGGATCGCGTCCACGAACGCCGACACGGGCTCCACCCGCAGCCGCGGCCGGGCTGACGGTATCCGTTCCATCGGGACCGCGCTCCCCAGCGCCTCCCGCACTAATCTCCGATGGACGCCGAACTCTCGCGCGACCCCTTGTATCGTGCCCACGCCGCTGTCATATGCGCGACGAATCTGCTCGAATAGCTCCACGTTTGCCCTTCTCCTGCGCAATCCATCTCCCCAACGACGCTCGTCACGTCATCAGGGTCGCTGACGGTTACCTGGGCCATTCGCAATGATCAATCTGGGCCATTCAAGACTATCAAACACAGCTTCGAGTCGGAGGTCGTGTTCTCGGGCGAGTCGTCGTTCGAGGAGACTGGCTCGATCGCGTTCGGCAAGGGCGAGCACCGCCTGCGCTTC
>JBKJKB010000384.1:0-3181 GCA_046597675.1 Gemmatimonadaceae bacterium | reverse complement strand
CGACGACCACTGGACGGCGTACGGCATCACCGGGCCGCCGGCCACGTCCACCTCGCAGTGTGCGACTCTCGCCGGGGGCGTGGATCTAAACGCAGCCCGCTACTCCTTCCCTCTGAGTACGAGTAAGCCGCTCGACGTCGACGTCGAGGTCGGCAACCCGGTCCGGTTCGTCCGGCGGACACGGTACAGCCTGTTCCAGGCGCAGGACGGAGGTTGGTACCTGGGCTACTGCTCGCCTGATTGCATTGGAAATCCGCAGCCGATCGCGGGTCCGTTCCTCCCAGCCGGTGGCGGGACAGCCGGCGTTTCGTTCAGTTACCAGGACGCGGCAGGTGCAATAACTGCGGTTCCAGCGAACGTGGCGCAGGTCAGCATTGTCGTACGCGGACGGACGAGAGGCGTCGTCGATATGGGCGGATACAAGAACACGTACGTGGGCGATTCACTTCGCTTCACCGTGGCGATCCGAAACCGGCAGTGATGATCACTTCCGCGGAAGCAATCGCGAGGCATCGTGCCCGCGCAGGAGTCGCGATTATCGCTGCGCTGGGCGGCATAGTGGTGATCGGAGCGCTGATTGCAGGCGTGTTCTTCGTGTCCACGCAGGAGAGTCAGATCAGCGGCGGCTCGCTCGTTCACGAACGCGCGTTCAGGGCTGCCGAGCTTGGCCTTAATACGACGCTCGCCAACTGGGACAACTCGGCCATGGGCGCGCTTCCGGTTGGCGGAATGGCGACGCTGACTTATTCCGGCCAGGGCTGGGTCGATACCGTCCTCGTCACCAAGCTGACGCAGCGGAGCTTCTCGATACTGTCGGCTGCAACGGCGGGCACTGGACGCCTGGCGCGCTCGCGCAAGCGGACCTTGCTGAGCATTCGCCTGTCCGCCCCTGGCTTCAACTTTCTTGGCGCGCTGACGGTGCGCGGAGGGACAACGATTGGCGGGAGCTCGTTCATAAATGGCGCCAATACGAACCCGACGACCTGGACCGGCTGCCCCGTGGCGACCGACACCAAGGCTGGCCTCGCCATCGCCGACTCCACTCTCATCACCTATTCCGGATGTCCCGGGGGCGGCTGTGTGGCTGGCTCGCCGCGGTTGCTGCAGACCCCCGCGGCCAACGACACCACCAACTACTTCAAGTTCGGCGACGAGGACTGGGCGACTCTCACGTCTGCAGCTACCAAGGTATTGACGGGAAACGTGACCGTCAGCTCGGTGAACCCGGTAGTCACCAACGGAGTATGCGACAAGAGCGTCGCGGAGAACTGGGGTGCGCCGTCGCATACGACTCCGGCAAACGCGTGCGAGAACTACTTCCCGATCATCCACGCAAAGGGCTTGACCAGCACGCTCAAGCTCACGGGGAACAAAGGGCAGGGAATTCTGCTGGTCGACGGCGATCTCGAGATCTCGGGCGGGTTCGAGTTCTACGGCCCAGTCATCGTCCGTGGCCGCCTTAAGAGCACGGGAACGGGCGGCAAGCTGAATGGCGGCGTCATGGCGGCAAACGTGGACCTGGAACAGAACCTCGTCAGCGGCAATGCGACGATTACCTACTCGAGCTGCGCCGTTGCGGAGGCGATTGCAGGTTCGGCGAATCCACGACGAATCGTGCAACGCGCATGGACGGAAGTTTACTGACGACGGTTATTGGTTTGTGGTTTTTGGTTGGCACCGCTCTGGGGGCCGTGTCCCTGACGTTTGCACTAATAGCCTAAACGCAAAAGGCGAGTCCCTGGACTCGCCTTTTGTCTTTCCTTACGTCACGTCGGACGGCTCTGCCAATTTGGCGGATGACTCCTCGTCGGGTTCGGTCATCTTTTCCGAAAGCGGTCCGCCCAGTACCGTTCGCCCAACCTCTGAGGAGCTTCATATTCGTAGCGTTAGAGTTTTGATCGCTGAGGATGACGAGAGCCTGCGCGCCTTGCTCGAGCGGTACTTGGGGGGCAAGGGTCACCGGACCGTAGCTGTTTCGGACGGGATGGCGGCGCTGGCACAGCTTCGGCAGCACGTGTTCGATGTCGCGCTGGTGGATATCAACATGCCGGGTTTGAACGGACTCGAAGTCCTGCGACAGATGCGAGACGAACCGGAGCCGCCGGAAGTCGTGATCATGACGGGCGATGGTACGGTCGATACCGCGATCACGGCGGTGAAACTTGGCGCGTACGATTACGTGACCAAGCCCTACCGGATGGAAGAAATCGAAGTCGTCGTCCAGAAGGCGGGGGAGAAGCGGGATCTCGCCGCGGAGAACGCCAGGCTGCAGTCGGCCCTGGGCAGAGTAGTCGAGCACGATCCCATCACCAGCCACGACCCGCGCGTGCTTGCCGCCGTCCACAGGATCGCGGAGATCGCGGAGAGCAGGCTACCGGTGCTGATCACCGGCGAGCGGGGCACGGGGAAGGACATCTTCGTTCGAGATATTCACGCCGCGATGGGAGCGAGCAAATGTCTGCTCGTGGATGCCGACGGACCAACGGACTACGACGTAGACAGCGCGCTCTTTGGTCACGAGGCCGGCTCGCACCCCGGCGCCAACCGCACCCGTCCCGGGGCTTTCGAGACGGCGGGAAACGGGACGGTCGAGCTCTCCAACGTCCACGCCCTCGCGCCGGCGCTGCAGGACAAGCTCCTGCAGCTGCTCATTTCCGGTCAGTGCGTCAGGGCTGGCGGCCAGGAGCCGGTTCGGACCAGCGCGCGCCTGATTGCGACCACGTCGCGAGACCTGTCCGTCGCGGCCTCGGAAGGAAAGTTCTCGCCTGCGCTCCTGGCCGAGCTGTCGGCCCACACGATCCATCTCCCGCCACTTAGAGAGCGCCCGGGCGACGTCGTGCTGCTGGCGAATCATTTTCTGGAGAAGTTCTGCAAGAGGCGTTCATGTACTTTCGACGCCGAGGCGATCACAGCTCTCTCACAGTACAGCTGGCCGGGTAACGTCATCGAGCTGAAGAACGTCGTCGAGCGGATCGCAATGCTGGCGAAGGACGATGTCATCGGGAAGGACGAGCTCCCGCTCCCCGGGGTCGCGTCCCGGACCACGCCGTCGTCGAGCGTGCCGCTTGCCGAGCTCGAGCGGCAGCACATCCAGGCAGTCCTGGCGGAGACGAACTGGCACCAGGGGAACGCGGCGGCCATGCTCGGGATCTCGTCCAAGACGCTGTACCGGAAGATCCGC
>JBKJKB010000030.1:0-17907 GCA_046597675.1 Gemmatimonadaceae bacterium | reverse complement strand
CAGGTGCGGCGTTGTGGGCAGTAGCCGAAGGGCGGCTTTCCGAGGCCCTTTGGCCAGCGACGTGGGTGATTCCCGTAGTGCGCATTGCGCAGCCGGTCGAGAGCTGGTTCGGCCTCGGCAATACGGGGGGGTACCTCGCGCTGACTTACATCGCGGCGATCACATGGCTCGTCGGGTTCTCGAAGGCGTGGGAGCGGGGGCTCACTGCCATCTTTGCTGCCGCTGGTCGGCTAGCGCTCACCAACTACATCGTCCAGTTCGCAGTGCTCAGCGTCCTCGTTAACCAGTATGGATTTGGCTTAAGGGGAAAGCTCACACCGCAGCTCGGAGCGGCCACTGCTGTCATCCTCTTCGCCACGCTTGCCGTCTTTAGCCGGTGGTGGATCGCGCGATTCCGTCTCGGGCCAGCAGAATGGGTGCTGCGGTGTCTGACCTATGCGCGGCGTCAACCCATACGTCGGCCCATTGTGCAAGGACTGTGAGCTTCACATGAAGATTGAGTGAAATCCCTGCCTGACCCTGTATCCCTTGCTAAGGTTTTGCTAAGGATTATCCGGACAAAATCCGGACATTGGGGCTCGCGATCCGGACATGATTCGGACATTTCCCCTATGAATCAGGACGTGGTGTCCGGATTGTGAGTAGTCTGTCCCGAAATGGGGTTCAGGGGGCCGCGGGTTCAAATCCCGCCGTCCCGATTACTTAAGATTCGGCCCAGCCGTGACTTACACGACTGGGCCGTTTCGTTTCCTACGCCGGGGTGCCGTTTGGGGTGCCGTTTGGGGTGCCGTTTCTACGCAGAACTGATTGCGAACACGCCTCCCTCGCTGCGTTTAACGGGCTCGCTCATTACGCGGAGCAGGGAACCCTCGTCGGGTTGCTGATAACACTCAAGAATCGTCGGAGTGTCCCTCCAGCCACCTGCCGCTGCAACATCGACCAACGGGTGGTGCTTTCGTTCACTCGCCCATTTTCTTCGATAGGCATGCCACAGACTGCCCTTAAGCTTGGGCAGGTTGGCCTCACGTTCCGCGACCGACAACCACTTGTCGAACAAGTGTCGGTCCATCACACGCGATGGGTCACGCTCAGCCGCGAACACCAAACCGCCGACGGCCGCGAGCTGCTTTTGCAGGCCGCGCACTTCCTTAACGAGTGATTGCGGGATGGGGATTACCCATTCCACTCCCTTCTTGTCGGCCTCTGCTGACCAGCGGATTGAAGCGCGTGTGAGATCAATGTCCTCCCACCGCAGCGCCCGGATCGATCCCAGTCGCCGACCGGTTGCTTCGGCGAGGACGAGGGTGAGTTCTAACTTCGCCCAGCGAGTCGCCTCCGTTCCTGCTTTTGCCTCGCATGCGAGTCGCCGCATGGCCTCTCGAGTTGCTTGGAATCGCTCCCAAGTTGCTACCGGTCGGCGTGGATTCTTTTCGCGCTCCCGCTTCACACCCGCAAGCGGGTTACGCTCGAGCCACCTACCGTCGCCCTTCGTCCGAACGGTCGTTGCCCACGAAAGCATGTGGTGCAGCAGCACGAAATCCGCTTCGACTGACCTCGCCCTAACCACTCCAGTGCGGGAGTCGTCATCCAACACAATACCGCCGGCACGCCGAGCCCTCGTGTATTCGAGCTGATTGAGGGCACTGAGGGTACGGACGTCGCGGTGAGGTCCGAAGTGAGCGAGTAATAACCGCGCCCGAGCTTTGGCATCACGCCGTGTGCGCTCCTTATTATCTAGGAAGGCGGCGCATTCCGACGAGTACCTTCGCCACAGCTCCCCGAGCCGTATGGGCCCAGATTCGGCCGGCCGGGCTCCGCGGAAGAGCTCCCCGAGGAGCTGCTTACCGAGCCGTTCTGCTTCTGTGCGATTATTTGTGTGCAGCGACGCGACGCTGCGTCCCTCACCTGGGAGCCAGACCGCTCGGTAGTAAACACCATTAGGTCTCTTGTCAAAGAGCCGGACGCGCAGCCCTCGCTCTCCGAGAGAGCACGTCCACAGTCCCTTTTTCGTGCGCCGCCACTGACTTCGGCGCACAACCAACACGAAATACTTGCCGAGCATCTCGGTTATCACCGGGGGCGCTACACGTTCGAATAAGCTTCCCGCTGGCAAGTCGGTCTCGCGTCACCGCGATCGAGCGCAACGGCGACGCGCCTTACGGATCGGCAGCGGGGGGTAGCTGAGGGGGCGGGGGGTGCTCTTCCGCGGTTGAGGATTGATGTCACAGGCGACTACCCGGCGTTGCCTGTTGAGGCCAATAAACGTATTTTTCCCAACCTCCTAAATCACCAGGTATATGATGCGCACGGCCCTACATGCGTTCCTCTCGGCCGCGATGATTCTGGCATTCACGGCAAGCACTCCCTCTCTTTCCCGAGCGCAACAGCCCGAGGGATTAGAACAGACGTATGCACGGCTTTGCGGATCTGGACAAAAGACGGAGGCGTGTGCTGCTCTCCGACAGGCGCTCACGCAAAAGCTGACTGGCCAGACTGAGATTTCTCCTCCGGGTGGTGAATCTGGCGATCGCGCAAGCCTCGCTGCGGCGTCGCAAACAAACCAGGCGAAGCCGGCTGGGTTTGTCGCGGGAGAAGTTATCGATGCCACTGGCGATGCATCGTCGACATCGCCATGGGCGGACCGTCTGGGGGCGCAATACCAGGCGCCGGACATAAAATCCGCGCGGGCATATTCGGATGGAAATAGTCTCACGCTCGAGGTTCGAGTCGTGGCAGGCACTTTCGATGCTATGCGGACGACAGTGCATTTTTTTCTGAATCTTGACGGTGAGCGGGCGACTGGAATAGATCAACTAGGAGTCGAGGGTACTGATGGCATGATCACGGTTCGGGGATCAGACGCCCGTGCCGTCTATCTCGCGGTGTCTCCGAGCGGAGGGGGATATCTCGCTGGGCAACACGTCGGCCAGAGTCAACAGCTTCCCGACGGCTACACCATTGTGATTCCGCTTAGCGCACTAACGCCCACCCCATCGGCGGGTATGAAGTGGCAGGTCGCTACCGCGATAAAGCTGGACGAGCGGACGAATACACGGGAACTCGATACCGGAGCGCCCGCTTCCTCCGGACAGGTTACTTCGACCCCGACCGTCCCCCCTGTTTGGGGATTTTGGGCTCAGCTTGCAGGCAGCAGTTGGCTCAACAAAGAGGGGGATCTGTACTCGTACGAATGGCAGGAACTTGGGAAGGTTCTGGGCGCCGAAGTAATTACTGCGGATGCAACGCGCAACAACACATTTGTCCTTTCTCCGGACGGGGCTTCTCTAATACTTCGCACGGCTACTGAGTCATCCCCGATGCAGCGGCTCGCAGATGGAACGTTCGCGCAGTTAACGAGCAGTAGCGGGCGCTTCCGGTATGCGCTCGAGGGGACCGAACTGACGGTTACTGAGGAAGAACTCGACGGCGGGAACTGGGGGGCCGTGGGCTGTCGACTGAATTTCCCAGTGCCAGGCGCCTGTATGCTCGTCGATCCTCAAGTGAGGCGGCGTCTTGAGGCAGAGGAGGTCGCAGGAATCAAAAACGCACTCGCGCAACAACGACAAGACCTCCAGCGGGTTGCCGAAGCTCCTCCGGCGAAGCCAAAGGGTCGGGGAGGCTTGCTGCGCGGCGCAATCGGCGCCGGTCTGGGCGTCGCTGCAGCAAGGGTCGGCGGGATGGATGCAGAGCAGACGGTGGGAATGGCCGCCAAGGGCGTGGCGCTGATGAACCCGGAAAGCCAAGCCGCTCAAGTAATCGGTGCCTCCGGCGACGCCGTGCTACAAAGCTCCGGACTGGGGACGGCAGGTGCAGGTGCGGCCTCAGCTGGCAGCAAGGCCAGCTATCCCACCAAACCCAACATGCTCGCCGGACAGGCCGCTTGCTCGATGATGAACGAGAGCAATTACCGACAGGTCGCTGTCTCCGGCGGGAACGATGTGCAACTGAAAACGATGTGCGGGCAGGCGCATGAGTACTACTCGATGTACAAGCGGGCGATCGCGCAAGGCTACGCCGAAGCAGACGCCAACCGCACCTTTGCCGCCCACGAGCAGTCAGCGCGGGTTGCCATTGAGTATTACAGAAACAACAGGTAGACGGGTGACGCGTCACGGGCCCTGTTAGCCTCCGGCTCCAATCCTTAGCGAGGTAAAGAAATGCACCGTGCTCACCCTTCCCAATCCCCAAATCTCATGCGCACAGTCGTGTATGCGGTCTTCGCATCAGCCGCCATTCTGTCCCTTGTTACAGCGACTCCCATCGCCTCTCACGCGCAGACCGCCGAAGGTCTGGAACAGACCTATGCACGCCTTTGCGGAGCTGGCCAACAGACCGAAGTATGTACTCTTCTGCGACAGGGGCTGACGAAAAAGCTCACTGGCGAGACTGAGAGTTCGCCTTCGCCGTCTCCTTCGTCCGCCGGGTCCACAGGCTCCGGATCAGTGGCGGCAGTAGCCTTTTCAGCGTCTGATTCCGCAGTTCTCGACCGTGCCTGCAGCTCGGGCAGCGCGTCTCAATGTGCACAGTTGGGTATCCGATTTTATACTGGCAACGGGCTGACCAAAGACCTCGCTAAGGCCGGAGCTTTTTTTCAGCTTGCATGCGAGAATGGCGAACTTGTCGACAACTGCGGGAACGCCGGCACCTTGTATCTCGGTAGCCAGTATTCCCCCTCGGATCCGGCGCGGCTAGGCACTCTAGTAGCGCAAGCATGTGAAGGAGAAAATGCAGCCAGCAGTTGCCACGTGGCAGGAGTGATGTACGACAGGTATTGGAATAGCCACTCGAATTTTCCGCACAACGACGCGCTTTCCGCAAAGTATTTTCAGCGTGCGTGTGACCTCGGACAAGCGACCAGTTGCACGGCGCTCGCCGGCATGTATGACGGCGTGGGGCGGGGAGTCAAGCCAAACCGTCAGGTTAGCACGAGCCTCTACGATCGTGGGTGTGTCGCCGGCGATCCGCGCGCCTGCACCATCATCGGGCTGGCATATGCACAGGGGAGGCCCGACGTCCCGAAAGATCGCGAGCGGGCTCTGGCTTACTACAGGCGCGGTTGCGAAAGCCCGGTTACGGCGGAAGAAGACCCGAACGGCGAGAAGGCGCGAAGTTGCCGCTGGCTGACGGATTTGCAGAATGCGCCGGCAGTGGCTGCTGCAGACGACGATAGCAAGAAGGGGGGATTGTTCCGCACAATTCTCGGCGCCGGGATGGGGGTGGCGGCCGCAAGAGCAGGCGGCATGGATGCAGAGCAGACGGTGGGAATGGCCGCCAAGGGCGTGGCGCTGATGAACCCGGAAAGTCAGGCCGCGCAGGTTATCGGTGGCGCCGGCGATGCGGTTCTAGAAAGCTCCGGACTGGGGACGGCAGGTGCAGGTGCGGCCTCAGCTGGCAGCAAGGCCAGCTATCCCACCAAACCCAACATGCTCGCCGGTCAGGCCGCTTGCTCGATGATGAACGAGAGCAATTATCGACAGGTCGCCGTCTCCGGCGGGAACGATGTGCAACTGAAAGCGATGTGCGGACAGGCATATGAGTACTACGTCATGTATAAGCGAGCGATCTCGCAGGGCTACTCCGAAGCGGACGCGAATCGAACGTATAGCGCGCACGAGCAGTCGGCGAGAGTCGCCATCAATTTCTATACAAACAACAGGTAGACGCTGATGCACCGCGGGCTGATCGGCGTTTGGGTTGCGGCAATTGCGTTCGCCATAGGGCTACGCGCAGAACCGGTCTCGGCCCAAGGCCTCAATTGGTTTTACTGCTATGCGCCAAATGCACAAACGGGCGTTGTACACGTATCGAACATGCACGAGGTAGGTCCAGTGTCCGAACGTGCCAGTTACGGGGCCGAGTTCGCGAACTATTTAACCGCACGCGGCAAACTTCCCCGGGGTGCCCAGGCGTACTGTGTTATGCGCGCTACGGAACGCGAAATTGGGGTTGCACAAAGTAGCGTCTTGGAGCTTTGCGAAGTTTGTAGTGGGGCGAGCATCATCGAGTCGGTTGCCTGGGCCCGTTCAGGGAGTGTAGGGCGTCAAATTCTGACGCCGGACGCGCCGCGGAATCCGGCGCCCGGCCCGGAACGGGCTATCACTTCGACTCAGCCGGCCATACCGACGAATGACTCTCCCGCGACTGCTCCGGAGGGGGCCGGTGTGTTTCTGATGGGCCGGCTGGACGCGAGCGAAGTCGTCTACACGGCGAACGAAGACCGTGGCCAGTTTTTGACTCGGTACAAGGCTGACCTGAAGGGCGGAAGATGGACGTGGATTCTTTCGAACGATACGTGCCCGGGATGGGTGGCGGTCGCATTCGCGACCAATGGTTCGGAACGGCTCTACTTCGTTGCACGGGGAAGCGAATACGAGGGATCAGCAAGAGCTGCAGTTCTTCGCGAAGCCGAGCCGTACGCTGCCCGTCAGGGGCCCGCATGGATTACCGGTATCATGGTCTCTTTCCACAACGCCTACACGCCCCCGTCACCCAATTTTTCCCGTGGGGTCATTGACGGAATAAAGAACGAAGTGAGAAGACAGGTGGTAGACCCGTGCGCTCCGCTCGGTAGGACGAGTGCGAGCTGGGGTGTGCGAGGATAGGACCGCACCTATGGCGTCGTAGCCGGTGCGAAGAGAAGCGGGACAAGTGACGGAATGATCGCGGCTCCCGGCGTCCGTGCGTCCCTCATGCGTGAGGCGATTTGGCAGAGTATGAGCTCGCTCGACCGGCTACTGTACGAGGCGGATCGGGTGATGCGACTGGCCCGCAAAGCCCTTTCATGGGCGTCCCAAAGCCACGGCCTTGCTGGGTAGGGTATCGGAAAGGGTATCCCTTGTTCTCCCCTAACAGTGGCGCTTACCAACTCGCTCGGTGCGGGTGCCGTTTGGGGTGCCGTTTCTCACGGCAAAGCCAGTCATATTCAACCAGAAAGTCCGGCGCCGACGCTCGGTTTTCCTCTGAAGTCCGACAAAATGTCGTGATTGATTATCCCCCTGAGCCGAATGGGGTTCAGGGGGCCGCGGGTTCAAATCCCGCCGTCCCGACTAGATACAAACGAAAGCCCGATCGCCAGCCGTGGCGTCGGGCTTTTGCGTTCCAGCGACGTTCCCGCCGCGGCACGCCTAGCGCACCCCGCGGAGGAGTGGTAGCATAGTTGCCCATGCGCCGCATGATCGCCTCGGCAGTGGTTGGTCCCCTGGCGTTGAACAGCTTTACCGCGTTGGTCGCGCTTGCATTCTCCGTCGATCTAGGCGCGCAAACCCCTGCCAACTCTGCACCGCGAATGCCGGTGATTCTTAAAGAGGGCTTTTGAATGATATCAAGGCCGCACATCCGGGTGTTCGCGATTTCCGCGCTGATGGTTGCGGCCGCTCAGCTACCCGCATCAGCGAACGCGCAAACCTTCAGGGACGTAGCTTGCAGTCCCACTCTCGCTAATCCGTGTACAACGCCCTCCACAGGTACCGGCTCCACACCGGCAATGTCCCCGGCGCTGGAGGCTGCCGCATCCCAGTTGGGCGCCGCGCTGGGCGGAGAATTGAGGAAACTCTTGTTCGGAAATCCGGCGGAGGCCGCGCGGCGCGCTGAATTGCAGCGACAGCAGCAAGCGGCGGAACAGGCCCGGTTTGCCGAAGAGGCGAGATTGCGCGATATCCGCCGGGAGGAGGTGTTTCAACGACTTGCGGGGGCTCTCAAGCTGTCCGGCATCAATACGCTGGCAATCAGGGGCTTTGACGGCGACAGGGGAGAGCTGACCCTCAAGGGAGTCGCCGTGGATGCCCCTCGAAACGGTGATCCGCTTGCGTTGAAACTCGGAGGGGAGTCGGCCAGCGGCGACAATCTTCGTCCGCAAGGCACTGCAGCCTTTGGCATAGGCGGAGGATCGACCGTAACCATCCAGCCCGAGCCGAACACGGATCCCATGGTGGTCGACCTTCGGGATGTTCAGCGCTCGGCATTTCTGGTTCAATCGGTTGAGACCGCCTCAATCCAGGACGCACCCGTCTTGCTCGACGAGGCTTTGAAGGCCGCGAACGGCGATGAGTCTTTCATTTCTGACGTGCCCGCAGGCGCCCCCCCGCCCGCCATTGATGAAAGAGGACTGCTGGCATTTCAAACAGCTAACGATGGTTACCGAAGCGCAAACGATTTCGAGCTGAGACTCCGCGGGATTTTCGCACTGGCTCAGCAGCGCAGGGAATTGGCCGATCGCATTACCCAAGCTGCGACGGCCGACTTGGAGCAGGCGAAAGCCAGCCTGGCGGACGAAGTAACGCTCAGTGGAAAGCACCGGCTAATGGCCGCCATATTTGCGGCGAAAAGGACCGCGGACTCCGCCTGGGCGATGGCCGAGGCCGAGGTTCTCGCCGCGCGCGACCGAAGATACCGCGCCAAAGAGGAAGCGATACGTGTTCTGCGTGCGACAGCCGCCAGTAAAGATCCGGCCGCCTTCCACCCACCGATCGCTAGCCTGCCCGACGTTGATGAAAGCACGTGGATGCGGGCCCAGGCGCAAATGATCGCATCCCGGACTGAGCTTGATCGCCAGAATACGGCTTTACAGGCTCAGCTGAAGGAACTGAGAATCCCCAGTCCTGTCGTATACGAGCGATTTCATGAAGGCGTCATCCTGGGTGCTGGCACTGATGCGGCTGGCGCGCGGGCCATGTACGCGACGAAAAGCGCCTTCTCCGGCCAGACACCCGACGCAATGAACGCCGCCGCCGAAAGAGCTCGGGAGCGTGGGATCGACGGGGTGGGAGGAGCGGTCGTGGTTTCCTTCGGTGTTCCGCAGGACGGAACGATAGTCTCACAGGCGATGGAAGGAGTGCGCGTTCTAGGGGATCACCTCACGGGAGGTCAGACCTCGCTGAACACCGCGCAGGGGAGAGAATCAGTCGCGCTGTTGTCCGGGAAGCACTTCGACCGGCTGGTTGCTCACAGCAACGGGGCCTCGATAGCCGAAGCCCTCATCCAAAGGGATTTGATAACGGTCAACGAGTTGAACATCGTGGGTGGCGATCGATCGCTGCTCAACGGCCATGCGTTTCAGCGACTCATCGATTCAGGAAAGGTCAAGCGCGTCGTCGTATGGGTGAACGTGAACGATCCGATCGTGTGGGTCACGGCCGCTGATCAACTGAAACTCGCGCAGCGTGGCAATGACGCGTTGGAGCATATCGCGAGAAAGATGACGGGCGAGTTGGCAGGAGGAGACTCGCGCGTGAGCTATCGCTTCATGGTAGGGCCTGGAAAGGGCCTGTTCGGACCACACCGTATTGAGACCGCTTATTACAAGAATATCGCGCCGGAACTTGGTACGCCCTAGATGCAGCCAGTTCGGAGAGCAGCAAGAAATTCGACCATCTCAGACGGAGAGGATACCGCCGTGAAGTTCAGCATTCATTCACGCATGTCCAGTCTGGTTTTCGGCTTCCTGCTCGCTGGAGCGAGCATCCCAATTGCCACTGTGGACGCGGGCGCACAGCGCGGTAGGCCGGGACTGCGTGTGCTTGCGCCGCGCACCCAGATGACGGTTCGCCAAGCTCGAACGGCGCTTGTGGGGGCACTCGGCGATGTTTTGATCGGGCAGGTACGGGAAGTGAAATGCAATCGATTCGGGTGCGGTGTCTCGTATGCAGGCGATCCTCCCGATAAGGTCTACCAGATTGTTTTCGCTCCGCAGCAGAACCTGAGGGTTGTAGACTGGTCAAAGACAAGGAGCAACGCTTTCCTGTACAACGTTGAATCGGATGGTTTTGGGTCTGACTACGGCTGGGCCTTCAAGCAGCGGGAGAGTGCAATGATGTTCGCTGACGCTTTGTTCATCTTGAGAGATGCCGCATTGGCGCCTGACCCGGACGAAGCCGAGTTCGCCTCATTCACCGCTAAGGCACAGCTCTGGCTTCTGGCGTCGCCGAAGCCGGAGATGTCCCAAGAGGCGCGCACTTTTAAAGTTGTCGCCGAAGATGCGTATAGCCGCAGAAATTTTGCTGCGGCGAGGGACGCGTATTATGAGGGCTTGGCCCGGCATCCGATGTGGCCGGACGGCCAGTTTAACGCGGCGCTTCTGGCCGCAGAGGCCGAGGATTTCGAAGCGGCGGCTATGCACATGCGCCGCTATTTGGTTCTGGCACCAGATGCGAAAGATGTAGAAGCCGCCAACGATAAACTCCTCTTGTGGCAGCATAAGGCGAAAGAGATGGCCATCCCCGAGAGTTTATGACGAGTCAACCATGACAGACAACACTCTCTCGTACGCCCTAGATGCAGCGAGTTCGGAGAGCAGCAAGAAATTCGACCATCTCAGACGGAGAGGATACCGCCGTGAAATTCAGGGTTCATTCGCGCATGCCCAGCCTAAGGTTCGGCCTTTTCGTTGCCGCCGGGATCCTGTGCAATGCCAGTGCCCGCGCGGACGCACAACGCCCCTCGCCGCGCGCCGAGGCGTCCCGCGAGCCAGGGTCCGCTGCCGTCGAGCCCGGCATGCAAATGACTGTCCGTGAAGCTCGCCGAGCGCTGGGGGAGTCATTCAGGGATCAGCGTTATTACAGGGGAGTGACGGACGTGAAGATCAACCGCCAGAGGGCATCGTACACAGGTACCTGGACTCCTCTCGCGGACCAGGCACCAGCGCAAGTGGTGGCTTGCTTTGAAAACTTCCCCGATGAAGTGGTGGTAATCCGCGGTGGCTTGGACGCGGATAAAGGATATATCGCTCAGTGGCGCCGCCGCGGATACACACCCGCCAGCTATTATTTCCGCACCGAAGCGCGAGCAAGAACGTTCGTCGCGGCGCTGGTCCGCCTGAAGGAAGCCGCTTTGGCCCCCAGCACGGAAGCCGCCGATTTCGCCCTCTTTGCCGCCGAAGCTCAGCTCTGGCTCTCAGCCACTCCAAAACCTCCAATGTCCGATGATGCGCGGACCTTCAAGGCGGTTGCGGAAGACGCCTATACGCGCAAAGACTTCAGTGCAGCTCTGGATGCATATTTTGAAGCGTTGGACAGACATCCAATGTGGCCGGAGGGGCAGTTCAACGCCGCCTTGCTCGCCGCCGAAGCGGAGGATTTTGAGGCGGCGGCGATGCACATGCGTCGCTATCTGGCGTTGGCGCCCGATGCGGCGGATGCGCCGGCTGCCAAGGACAGGCTTTTGCTTTGGCAGCACCGAGCGAAACAGCAAGTCTGTGCTCAGGTCCTATCGCCAAGGCCACCGCGCGGCAGGGAATGACTTACGAGAAAGGCCCGGCATATCGCGTAGTCGGCGCTGCGCATCCGCGTTCCACTCATCGAGCGGGACGCTCCGGTCGCGCGGGCCCTCCTCGCTGAAACGCTTGAGCCCCGCCGCCTCCATCCTGAGGTAGCGGGCGCAACAATACGCGCTCTGCGTTGGCCGCAAGAAACGTCTGGCCGCGTAAACGCTACATCGGTTTGATTGCGGAGCTTACAGACTTCGGGGCCGAGCGCCTTGCTAAGGTTTTGCTAAGGTTGAACCGGACAAAATCCGGACATTAGGGCTCGCGATCCGGACATGATTCGGACATTTCTCCTATGAATCAGGACGTGGTGTCCGGATTGTGAATAGTCTGTCCCGAAAAGGGGTTCAGGGGGCCGCGGGTTCAAATCCCGCCGTCCCGATAACATTAAGTGCTGTTCGCACATCGATTTCGCACCAAGAGGCCGCTCTAGATCGAGCGGCCTTTCTGGTAGATGTGTGCAGATTGTGTGCAAGAACGCTAATCGAGGCCGGTAATGCCGAACCACCCGGGCGTTTTCGGCCGATTTTGGTCACCCCGCCAGGAATCGCTTGGGTTTTGGAAGATCCTGAGCCTGTTCGGCACCGGAGTTTTGTGGTTGGCCGCTTCTCTTCCGCGTCCTATTTTGTGGTTCGCTTCAACGGATATTCTAACTGCCCGACCTGCTGCAACAACTTCAAGAGACGCTAGGGTCCTCCTACACCATCGAGCGCGAGCTCGGCGGCGGCGGAATGTCGCGCGTCTTTGTAGCACGGGACGAATCGCTCGGCCGGCAGGTGGTGGTGAAACTGCTTATGCCCGAGCTTGCCGAGACATTGAGCGTGGAACGTTTCACGCGCGAGATAAAGCTCGCGGCCGGACTCCAGCAGGCGAACATAGTTCCGGTCATCACAGCCGGCGCTATGGACGGGCTGCCCTACTACACGATGCCGTACATCGGTGGGCTGTCGCTGCGCGATCGTCTGCAGAACGGTCCCGCCTTCGGCGTTGGCGAGGCTTTCAAGATTCTCGGCGACGTTGCACGCGCTCTCGACTATGCGCATCAACAGGGCGTGGTACATCGCGACATCAAGCCTGAGAACATCCTGCTCTCGGGTGGAACCGCGGTCGTGACCGACTTCGGTATCGCAAAGGCAATCCGCGCATCGAGAACTCAGGCACCGGGAGGCACTCTCACGGTCGTTGGCACGTCGCTCGGCACGCCCGCCTACATGGCACCCGAGCAGGCCGTCGGCGACGGAGTGGATGCACGCGCGGACATCTACGCCTGGGGAGTAGTTGCATATGAGATGCTGGCCGCTCACCCGTTCGCGGGGAAGACAACGTCCCAGCAACTAGTAGCCGCCCATATCGCAGAGACGCCAAAGCCGCTCGGACAAGTGCGGGGCGATCTACCGCCTGCACTCGCGTCCCTTGTTATGAATGCGCTAGAAAAAAGTCCCGACGCGAGGCCGCAGTCCGCTCAAGAAATCGTGCGAGTGCTCGAGGACTCATCGTTGATGAGTGCCGCATCAAAGAGCAAAGGCATTCTGTCGAGTAACGCGACGGCCGTGGATGGTCCGGTCCGTAGACCGATGGGCGGTAGGCTCGCGCTCGCCGTGATCGTAATCGCCGCCCTCGGCGCGCTAACGGTGATGGGGCGCTCGCGCTTGGGGAGGGCGTTCGGGGTTACGCCGAATACAAATGCTAGTACTGGCGCAGCGACGCCAAACGCGGGGTTCTCCACAGTTGCGGTTCTTCCGTTCTCGAACACCGGCGGAGACGCGAAGGATGAATACTTCTCGGATGGAATGACCGACGAGCTGGCGCACGCCCTCTCTGCATTGCCTTCGCTTCGAGTCGCCGCACGAACTTCCTCCTATGCGTTCAAGGGAAAGTCCGCTCCGGTTCAGGAGATCGGGAAAGTCCTTAATGTGGCCGGGGTGATTGAAGGGACGGTGCGCCGCGCCGGTGACCGTCTCCGGGTTACCGCGCAGCTCACGAGCTCGGGTGATGGCCTGGTGCTCTGGTCCGGTACGTACGAGAGCCGGGGCAGGGATGTCTTCCAGGTTCAGGACTCGCTCACCAAGGCGATCGTGAATGCGATCGCGCCGGCTCTACGTGGCGAAAAGGCATCCGTAGTCGCGAGCACTAGCCGCGGGACAGAGAACGCCGAAGCGTATGACCTTTACCTCAAGGGCCACTACTTCTGGGCTAAGCGCGGAGCGGCGAATCTCATTCGGGCGATCGCCTACTTCAAGGGAGCCATCGCGAAAGATCCAGGTTTCGCGCGTGCGCACGCTGGCCTCGCGAGGGTCTATGTGATTCTGCCGGGGTACACGGCAATAAATAGCGATTCCATTATCACTATTGGGATTCAGAGTAGCGCTCGCGCGCTGGCTCTCGATTCAACACTGGCGGACGCCCATATGGCTATGGCGTATGGGTTGATGTCAGAGTTCAAGCTTAGAGAGGCGCGGCGCTACTTTGAGAACGCGATCAGACTGGAGCCAGGAAACGCGACGGCTCATTTCTGGTATGGAATAATGTTTAGAATATTGGGGGACCTGGATGGAGAGCTAACGCAACTCCGTCGGGCTGCCGAGTTGGATCCGCTTTCATCCGTGATTGGCGGCAACCTGATTGTCCCGTACTACGCGGGACGGCGTATGCCGGAGGCCATCGCGCAGGCTCACCGGGTGCTCGAGATCGATTCGACTGTGTACACCTCTACCTACACGTACCTCGGCTTTGCATACCTGTTCAGCGGCCACCCTGATAGCGCGCTACTTGCGATTGGAACCAGCTACCGTTTGACGCCGGAGATTCCTACCGTTCGCGGCAGTATGGTGCTGGCTTACGCGGCGACCGGTCGATGGCAGGACGCGTTGCGGGTCCGCGCCGAGATTGCCCGGATGCAGTCGCCGGCAACCGACCTCGACCGGCTTTATTCAGATCTGGCTTTCGGAGACTGGGACGGGGCGCTCAGTGCTCTCGAGCGGGCGACGAAAAGTGGATTGCTTGGGTCGGCTGGCCTACACCTGGGGTGTGATCCACTGTTTGACCCGCTGAAGGCGAGTCCGAGGTTCATCGCGTTGATGAACCAACTGGGGATTCACACGTGCAAGCCGTCGGGACAGTGGCCCATAAGAGTCCCAGCAAATCTTGTTCGCGGGTCGGGAACCAAGCCCTGAATTAGCGCGCCTCGATGGTGGAATTAGTCGAGAGAGCGCTCGCTTCGTCACAGATCCATGACCATCCGAACATCGGGATCAATCGCGGCTCCAGCTCCCGCGCGGGTCATCCACGACACCACGAAAAAGACCAGAAAGGACAGAACGAGCGCCAACCCTGACACGCTCACCCCCGCTGGAAACGAGTACGTCTTGAAGTAAGCGAGGGTCTCGAAGACCAGAGTAATGACAAGCCCCGTGGCGATCGATGCGATTGCGCCTTCGCGGGTCGCGCCCGGCCAGTTGAGTCCGATCGCGAGCGACGGCACCAGTGTCGAAGCGAACAGCCCCCAGCCGAATATTCCCAGAAACGCGACCAGCGTCCCGGACGCCTGCGCGAGCAACGCGGCGAGGATCGAGATCCCGACTGTGGAAACCCGGCCCCACAGCAGCTCGTCCGTCACCGTCCGGCCCAGGGATTTCGGGATGTCGTGCGTGACGGCGGCCGCGCCGACGCTCATGAATGAGTTCACCGTGCTCATGATGGCGGCTGCGACCCCGGCGAACACGAGGGCGGCAAGGAACACCGGCGTGAACTGGAGGAGAAATAACGGCGTCGCGTCATCGGGGCGCGCGAGTGGCGCTATCCGTCCCTGCGCTACGAGGGCCTTCATGGCGACGCCGACCGCGAAGTAGAGCAGCAGAGTCGCCATCAACGCCGCGGACATGATCAGCGGATACCACTTGAGCTGCCGCGGGTCGCGTAGCATGTAGAACTTGTGCACGACGTGCGGCTGCGCGAGCGAACCGAGCCCGAAGACGAAGAAGAGCGACAGTGCCGCCATGGGCGTAAGCGTGCCCCACGGCCCGAAGAAGGCCGGATCCACCGCCGTCACGGTACGCGAAATTCCGGCGAGCCCGTCACCATCTCCGCCCGCACCCAGCGCGAAGAAGAACACGAGCACAGATGCCAGCGCCATCAGCGTGCCCTGAAACACGTCCGTATAGACGCCGGCAAGAATTCCGCCGGTGACCGAGTACGCCAGAGTGATGGTCATCCCCAGCCAAATCCCGGCAGTGAGACCTGTTCCAAACACTGCGTCAATGACGAGGCCGAGCGCGAGAATGTTCGTCGCCATGTAGCCGATGACCGCAATGATGATCGCAACGCCGGCGAGTCCCTGTGCGGCGGGGGACCGATAGCGGGCGCCGATGGCATCGGGCACTGTGATGAGCCCTCGCACTTCGCCAAGCAAGCGAAGCCGTTTGGCGAGCACCCATGCACTCATCGAGGTCGTCATCGATGCGGATAGCACGAGGTACAGCGCGCCCACCCCGGCACTGTACACGAAGCCGGGTCCGCCGATGAACGCAAATCCGGAGATGGTCGCGGCCATCGCAGCGAGCGCGAGCGGGAACACACCTATGCGGCGTCCCGCGACGAAGAAATCCCTCGCCGTCCGCGTTCGCCGCGTGGCCCACGTTCCGATCAACGCGACGACGACGAAGTACAACACGCCCACGACAACTATCACGGGCTGGGTGAGTTGCGGCAGCGCCACTGTCTGCAGTAACGCGAGTACGCTCACGGTTGCCCTTCCACCTTGCGCGCGGCCTCTCGCACGCGCTCGATCGCGTCTTCCGTGAGACTGTCATCGAAGGTGAGGGCGTAGGCTAACGGGAGAACAAGCGCGGGCAGGATTCCAATTCCGTATAGCACGATTGCCGCGCGCCGAGGCAATCCGAGCAGGAGTGGCTCCCCGGTGGAGGGGAGCAGAAATGCCGCCGCGAAGGCTCCGAGCAGGATCAGGAGCACGGCCAGGAACGGGACCAGTAATCGCCCGATGCCGCCCAGCGGCCGGCTTGGCCGAGCCGCTCCCAACACCATCGTTGCAACCATGGCGAAAGAGGTTGCGACAGCCAGCACCCAGGCGCTCCAGTTCGCGGTCCCGCCGGAGAGTATGGCGGATCCATATGCTACTCCCATGGCTACCATGGACGCGAAAAGCACGGCGAGCGCGGCTCTCTTCAGGAAACCCCCTCGAGACATGCAGAAAAGGATGTCAATCCGAGCGAATGTAACCAGAAGGCGACTCTCCGCGAACGACGGTCAGGGCGGCAGTATTTGGCGCAGTCCGTTGGCCCGTATTTCGCCTACGAAACGGGCATGACTACCAATACTTATTTCGTCCCCTTCGCGCGTTGGCTTACCCTGGTCGCCATCGTTTCGGCAACTGCCTGCTCGAAAGGCGATTCCGCGACCAGTACCGAGAGCGAAACCGCGAAGCCGTGGGCTCCTGACGAGTTGACTTCCGTCAACGGAGTTCCCGCCGCGGAGATCACGACCGCAATGCAGGCGAGGCTCGCCGAGGAAGCTCCGCCCACGATCGATGGAACTCAGTGGCGACGCACCAAAGCCCTGTACAAAGCTTATGGCAGCAAGCCGCTCTGGCTCACGTCCAAGGGACTGCACGAGCCGCGTACTCAGGCTCTGACTGACGCGATTCTCGCCGCCCACTCGGACGCGATGCGGATCGACGATTACCCCATCTCCCGTCTCGCGAGCGCGCTTGCAGCGGTAAAAGGCACCGATAAGCCGACGGCGGAGCAGTTCGCCGAAGCAGACGTGGTGTTCACGGCGGCCTACGTGGCGCTCGGCGAGGATCTCCTCACCGGCCAGATCAATCCCAAGACGGTCTCGCAGAGCTGGTTCGTGGATCCGCAGGACGAGAACGTGGACAGCGCGCTCGCGCGCGGGCTGCGTATCGACGCGCTGGACAAGTCGCTCACGACGATGCGGCCGCAGGACACCGACTATCAGGGGCTGCGCCAGGAGCTCGACAGGTATAGAAAGCTCGTGATCGCTGGGGGATGGCCAAGGATTCCAGCCACAGGGTCGATCAAGCCCGGCGAGAAGATCAGCCCCGCAGTTGCCAACGCGCTGCGCGCGCGGTTGGCTGCGCAGGGATTCGTGCAGGGTGACAGCGGAGCTGCTCCTGCGGCGGGTGGCATCTATGATCGGGGACTGGCTGGCGCGGTTGCGCAATTTCAGGCGCGGAGCGGCATCGTCGTCGACAGCACGCTCGGCGGAGAGACGCTTGAAGCTCTCAACAAGCCTGCTCAGTACCGGCTCGCACAGATCGCTGCCAACATGGAAAGGTATCGCTGGCTCCCACGCAGC
This sequence comes from Gemmatimonadaceae bacterium, assembly GCA_046597675.1. Taxonomy (GTDB): domain Bacteria; phylum Gemmatimonadota; class Gemmatimonadetes; order Gemmatimonadales; family Gemmatimonadaceae; genus JACDCY01. The sequence goes on along the minus strand of JBKJKB010000030.1, from coordinate 317 downwards.
TTTGGCTCGCGGTACATCTTCGTGAATGTCCCGGCATTCAAGCTCGAGGCGTGGGACGCGGGCAAGATCGCGCTCGAGATGAAGGTCATCGTCGGGCAGGAATACGAGGACCGCACGACGCCCGTGTTCAGCGACTCGATGGAATACGTGGTGTTCCGGCCGTATTGGCTGGTGCCGCCCGGAATTGCCGAAAAGGAGATTTTTCCGAAGGGGCAGGGTTACCTGGCATCAAACAACATGGAAGTGTACTCCTCCCAGGGTCAGACGCGCGTGCGTCAGCGACCGGTCGAGAAGAACGCGCTTGGGCTGATCAAGTT
>JBKJKB010000363.1:0-11687 GCA_046597675.1 Gemmatimonadaceae bacterium | reverse complement strand
CGGCCGTCCCTGGGACTCACCGCTCGCGGTACAGTTCCCCCAGGGCGCGCCCCCGTCGACTGCGGCGAACATGTCACAGATGTTCGGGGTCAGCTTTCCGCCGGGCACCGATCCGTCGTCGGTAATCGCCGTGCACCCCACGCAAGTTTACGAGGTCGTGCTGGGCTTTGTGATGTTCCTGATCGTGTGGCGCTTCCGCGACCACAAGCATGCCGCGGGCTGGCTGTTCGGGCTGTACGCGGTGCTCGCCGGACTGGAGCGGTTCGCTATTGAGTTCGTGCGGGCGAAGGACGACCGCTTTTTCGGCGGGCTGACGTTGGCGCAGGTCATCGCGCTCGGGTTCGTCGCGGCGGGCGTGGCGTGGATGTACTCTCGTCGCGAGATCGGGCCCGGCAAACCCGGGATCTACGCCTCGTAAGCTCTTTGGCTCCAGGAATTCCTACGGGGAATCCAAGTTTGGAGATTCCCGGTTGAAGGTGTCCCAGTTGGGGAGTAACCGGGCAGTCACTGGCGACTTTCAACCGGGTATCGCCAAACTTGGATTCCGTCTGGACCCGCCAGGAGCACGTCTCGCGCCCCGCCCTCTCCGCCGCGATTTGTTCCGCTCCCATGCGGGCAGATGGTCCAGCAGATAGTCGAGTGAGAACACGTGCCGCGTCCCGTCTTCCCGCCGCTTGAACACGACCCTCGACCACCCCTTCATCCCCGTCGGCTTGTACCAGAAGCCGTTCATGTGCAGCTCTTCGCCCCTGATGGCGCGGATGAGCACGCGCTCGTAGCGTGAGCGCGGGAGTACCCGCTCCGAAAAAAGGTTGTCCCACCGGCATAGCCGTCCGATGTCATTGTAACCCTCGGGGCGTTCGTCGAGATCCAGCAGCGACGGTACCCGACCGCGCAGCACGGATCCGATCAGTCGCAGACTGAAAGGGTCGGAGACCCGGCGGATCGATGGCCAGAAATGCCGCGCGGTCAGCCCGGCGATCTCGCGCAGCGCGAGCACGCGTCCGTCGCGAGTCGGCCATATCGCAGAGTTGACGTCGCACTGGAAGGGGTTCTCGCTGAAGCAGGAAAAGCGCGCCAGCCAGCCTTTGCGCGAGGTGTGACGCATGGGCCGGAAGGTCTCGAGCACCGGAAGTCGTTTCTTCGCGAGCATCTCCAGCTCGAAGCTCTCCCAGCGCATCACGGCGCGCACGATTCCCACGATCAACGTGGCCGTCGCGATCATCAGCGACGGACTCGGCGTGAAATCGGCCGTGATTTCGATGCGGTTGCCGCGGGGGCGCACGCCGATCCCGGTGGATTCGCGGTTGGCCGCGAGCAGCATCACAGGCATGGGAAGGATGTACGACAGCAGGAGCGCGAGCTTCTCCACGCTCTTCCCGGCCCCGCGCTCGCGCACGGGCAGGTCGAACGAGATGTTGTAGTGCGCGCTGAAGCCGGTGAGCTGGACTTCGCTCCCGTTCACTTCCTCCCATTCGTCTAGCTCGTCGCGCAGGAAGAGAATGCTCTCCCAGAGCGATCGACCGGCCCGCGCGGCGCAGCCACGCTCGATCTCGATGACGGGCGTCGCGACTTCGATCACGCCGGTGTCGAAGTACACGGCACCACCGGTGGGGAGATGGTACGAGCGACCCACGCGATGCATCAGAGGGCCACGAATGATGTTGCGCGGGCTGCCGAACACGTCCTCGGGCCGCACCTGCTCGCCATCGAGGATCACCGCGAATTCGGCTTCGAGTCCGATTGCCGCGAGCGCTATTCGGTCCGATGCCGCGCGCTTGTCGCCGCCGTCCGACTTCTTCCTGTTTCGTGGTGTGCTCTGCGACATCTACTACGACCTCGAGTATCTCTTGCCCGACCGGATTCGGTCGCGTCCGCCCCGGGTTGAGCGACGCTACCGCCGCGCTTGCTCCGTCTCGTCGGGCGCGTCGCGCGGTATCGAAACCACGTACCCGAAGTCCAGATGCAGATGGTCGTCCGCGAACCCGGCGGCCTCGCCCGTCGGACGCGTCCAAACCGCCGGAAGCGTTTCCCTGGCGACCATGCTGTACCGCTCTATCGATTTCTCGTCGTCCAGATAGGTCGACCCGATCCGATAGATGTTTGCAGCCGTGCCCCAGCAGTGGGGCGAAGCATCTCTACTCAAACGGTGTGCCGGAGACCGATAGCCACCGTTCGCGGCTATGTGCACGAACGTACCAACCGCCTCGCGGAAGCGCTCCAGGCATAGGGCGAGCAGCGTTATCGCGCAGGGGACATACCGCGGAAATCGCCTGAACACATCGACTTCCCTTACGTCGGTCTGGATGAACTCCCAGAGGTAGAAGTGGGGCGACAGCTCCAGCTTCCGCGCGACGTCCCAGGAGGGGATCTCATAAAAATAACGGGGGAGCAGTCGCTCGCGGCCGGCCGGGTCCAGCATCGCCTCGCCCGGGCGCAGCGCCTCGCGGTATTTCAGGTCGAGTTGCAGGCCATCCACGACCTCGAGCGGGAAAGAGCGGTCCTCAGGCATCCTTCGCGCCCCCGTCGTCCGTCAGGAATTGAAGGACCGCCTCGGAGACCTTCGCGACGGCCTGCTGCCGCCCGGACGTGCCGGCGTCCCACTCCGACAACACGACCAGGACATACGGGTTGCGCCCCGGCAGGTAGACGATGCCCGCGTCGTGCGCGATCGTCGAGATCTCACCCGTCTTGTGCGCGACCCGCGTCCGCTTGGGAAGCGGCGCCGGAATGCCGCTATTGAACTCCTGCGCATGCAGAATGTCGAGCATCTCTTTCGACAGCGTGCGCGAGAACGCGCGCTCATCGGCGATCAGCTTGAGCAGGCGGGCGAGCCCCGCGGCAGTGACGCGGTTGGAGATCCCCGCGTCGAACGCGCAATTGTCCTCCACCCCGCGATGCAGCTCGATCCCGTCCTCGAGGCCGAGATCGGCGAGCGTCCGCTGCATGATCTCGAGACCCACATATTCCAACAGGAGGTTGGTCGCGAGGTTGCTGCTGGTCGCGATCATGTGGAACGCCAGCTCGCGAACCTGCATGGTCTTCCCGACTGCCGCATGAACCACGGCGTTGGCGTCGCGATCGGGGTCGACGCGGAAGATCGAGCCGTCGTCGGCGCTCCTGAACCGGTTGCGCACGTGCAGGCGCGATTGCGGCAGCAGCTCGCCGGCGTGGACCGCGCCGAAAACGCCCACGAGAATCGGAACCTTGATCGTGCTCGCGGCATGAAACCACCGGTCCGATTCGTAATCGAATTCGACCGATGTCTCGATGTCTCGAACGGCGACAGCCAGAGCCTCCGCCCCCGACTCGCGCTTGATCTCGTCGATGCGATTTTGAAGCTTCGCGGTGTCGCGTGCCTGCGTTTTTTTCAAATCCTTGCCCATGCGATTGCGCTGAAACGATAGGATATACTTAACGACCGACCGGCAGCCCCCCAACCGAAGCCGTGGAGTCCGCCAACTGCACTATCACCTGATAGGAATCGCCGGCACGGCGATGGCCTCACTCGCCGGACTTCTCAAGGCGGCCGGTCACACGGTCACGGGCTCCGACGAGAACGTCTACCCGCCGATGTCGCACGAGCTCGAGGCCCTCGGCATTCCCTACCAGTCCGGCTTTGCTCCTGCGAATCTTGAGCCGCGGCCGGACATCGTGATCGTAGGCAACGCCATCTCCCGCGGAAACGTCGAGCTCGAGGCGGTCCTCAACCAGAAGCTTCGGTACACCTCGGCGGCCGCCGTGATCAAGGAAGAGTTCATCCGCGGCCGCCATTCCCTGGCCGTCTCCGGCACGCACGGCAAGACGAGCATGAGCTCGCTGCTGGCGTGGGTGCTTGAAACAGCGGGACTCAATCCGGCGTTTCTGATCGGAGGCGTCGCGGAAAACTTTCGCCGCTCGTTCCGACTGACCGATTCGAAGTACTTCGTGATCGAGGCGGACGAATACGACACGGCGTATTTCGACAAGGGTCCGAAGATGTGGCACTACCTGCCGGATACCGCGATCGTCGCCAACATCGAGTTCGATCACGCCGACATCTATCGCGACGCGATCGCGTACAACTTCGCGTTCGCGAGGTTCATCAACCTGATCCCCGCCAGCGGCACGCTCGTGGCCGGATGGGATTCACCGATCGTGCGCGAGCTGGCGGCCAAATCGCTGGCACCAGTCGAGTCGTTCGCGTACTCGGCGGATCAGGCGCCTTCGGCCGACGGTGCGCACCCGAGGTGGCGCGCGGCGAACGTGAGCTTCGGTCCGGCGGGAACGACGTTCACGGTTCTGCACGACGGCGCCGAGTGGGGCGCGGTGGAATCGCCGCTCGCCGGCGCATTCAGCGTGCGCAATATTCTCGCGGTCATAGCGGCCGCGGAGTCGGTGGGCGCGGACCGCGAGCGCGTGCGCGAAGGGCTGCGCACTTACAAGAGCGTCAAGCGGCGCATGGAAGTTCGTGGCGAAGCGCGTGGCGTGACGGTCATCGACGACTTCGCGCATCATCCAACAGCGATTCGCGAAACCATAGCCGCTGCGCGGCAGAAGTACGCGGGCCGCCGGCTGGTCGCGGTGTACGAGCCGCGGAGCTACACGGCACAGCTGCGCGAGTTCGAGGGAGCGTACGAGACCGCGTTCGCCGAGGCGGACGAGGTGATACTGGCCGGGCTGTTTCATCCGGAGCGGTACGCCGGCAATGCGCTGGATCCGGGGGCGTTGGTAGAGCGGTGGAAAAAAGCCGGCAAGACCGCCGCTTACATCCCTGCAGTTCCCGAGATCGTCCACACTCTCAGTGGATCATTGCGCCCGGGCGATGTGGTGCTCGTAATGTCGAACGGCGGATTCGGGGGACTGCACGAAAAGCTGCTATCGGCGTTGGGAGAGCTGCCTGCCGGGAAAGTCAGGTAGTCGTCGGCTCCGAAACTGTCTTGTCGAAGGCATACGTCTTCACAATCGCAAAAGCGAACAGCATCAGCAGGACGATCTGCGCGATGGTGGTCTCGACGGTCGGGTAGATCCCGAGGAATCCGATCTTCGGAATGGCGAGCGCAGTCTCCGAGACGACGTGCCCTTCCTGCAGCTCGTGAAATCCCTTCCCCGTGAACACGAACGCCATGTAGTACAGCAGCATGCTCGTGACAGCGAAGAAAGGACGCAGCGGGATCCGGACGCCGAACTTGTAGAAGAGCGCGAAGATCACCGCGAGCACCATGAGACCAGCGACGAATCCGGCCGCGAGCTGCGCTCCTGCGTCGGGGGCGTTCAGGTACATGGCCTGGTAGAAGAGGACAGTCTCCGCGCCTTCGCGGAACACTGCCAGAAACGCGACGAGCGCCAGCGCTCGTCCTCCCCCCTTCTGCATCGCCCGCGAAACCTGCGTGTGGATGAACTTCTGCCACCTCGCGGTTTCGATCTTCGAGATCAGCCAGTAGCTCACGAAGAACAGCACCACCGCTGCCAGCAGCATGGTGATTCCTTCGGTGATCTCTGCCGCCGCGGGTGATGCCGCGAGCGACGCGCTGAAAACGAGCCCGAAAACCAGGCTGGCGACCAGCGCCGCGACAACGCCGGCCCAGATCGGACGGAGGCGGTCCCGGTTGCCCGTTCTTACGAGAAGAGTGACAACGGCGCCCACGATGAGGATGGCTTCGAAGCCTTCGCGGACGATGACGAGAAACGATTGGATAGCGGGAGTCATAGCGACGGTTGAGAATGATTCTCAAAGAGCATTGCCGAGTAAATCTATCGGTTTACCCCGACCCGTCAACCTCAAGCCTGCTCGAGATCGTACCTGTAGTCGCCGGCGAGCTCGTCCGCGCAGAGCGCGGCGCGTCCGCCGGTCCGTGCCTCGTACCTCCGGACGAAATCCGGCAGCCGCTCCGCCGTGAACTCTCCCCTTTCCATCCCCAATTTCTCAATCGCGCTTTCTATCGCCGCCGGGGTGCCCTCTACCTCGACGAGATCATCCATCCGCGGGTAGCGCTCGAATCGCACGGTCGCATCACCGAGGCGATACACCGACACTTCGCGCTCGATCTCGCGCGTGACGACGTAGCAGAGCGCTTCGAGAATCGCCGTCAGTCCGGCGAGATCGGATACACCAGTGGTGAATTCCTCCCGCGCCTTGAGCCCTGATTCGATCCGGGTGGGTCCCTTCCAATCGAGATGCGCCGTTTCGTCCGCCGCGCTCAGAAAGGTCCGCACGCGCAGGACGTGGTCGACTGCCGCCAGCGTGCGATCGGGCATGTCGTACCGGAGGTCGCGCATCCGGCCGGAGAATATTTCCGCAGCGCCGGCGGCGACAATCCGTTCCTTCCGCGCGGCGATATCGTCGACGACGGCCTTTACCTCTACCTCAACCATCGAGAATGACGCGCACCACCGCGCTCGTCTCGGCCAGATTCTCGAATACCGCGAAAGGCTCGTGCTGCGTCAGGTCGTCCACGGAATAGTGGCCCGTCGCCACACCGATCGCGCGCGCACCGATCGCTTCGCCGCACCTGATGTCGGCGGGCGTGTCACCGATCACGTAGATCGAGTCACCCTCCAGCTCGCGTCCGAGAAAATCCGCCGCGCGCCGCTGCGCCACGCCGGGCAGCTCGGGCCTGTGCTCGTGATCCGAGCCGAAGGCGTTCACGCGGAAACGCGAGACGTCGACTCCAGCCGCGGCGAGCTTCACCTTAGCGCCGGGCTCGATGTTGCCCGTGAGCAGGCCGAGCGTTACCTGCTCGTTCGCCTCGAGCTCGTCGAGCAAATGGGGAATTCCCGGCAGCGTTCGCGGAACGCGCTCGCCAGACTTCACCTCGCGCGCGAGTTCCTTGAGATACAGCTCGAGCAGCGCATCCATCCGATCGTTGATGTAGTCATCATCGTGCCCGTGCCCGCGCATGAGATCGCGCACGATCTGCTTGTCGGTCTTGCCGTCGTACCGATACGCGGGGTCGCCGGTCGTCCCGAACAGCGCGGTCAGCGCCACCCGCATCGCGCGCATGCCGGCTCCCTCGCTCGAGAGCAGCGTGCCGTCTATGTCGAACAGAACGAGCTTCATGCGCGCGTGAACAGAACGCCGGAGATGATCGTGGTCGCGCCGATCGTTTGCCAGAGAGTCGGAACCTCGCTCAAAAATATCCATGCGATGGCGAGCGCGATCACTGGCTGGATATTGGAGTACACGGAGGTGCGCGTCGGGCCGAGCAGCTTGATTCCGCGATACCAGAAGAGATATGCGATCACCATGGACACGATGCTCGCGTAGAAGACCGCGGCCCACGCGGAGAATGGAATAGCGAGCCAGTCGGTTGCCACGAGTGCGGGCCCGCTGACCAGGAGCAGCGGCAGGAGCCCGCCGATCATCGTTATGGCTGAGAGCTTGAGCGGGCTGAAGAGCAGCGTGTAGGGCTGGAGCAGCACCGTGAAGGTGGTCCACGTCATGACCGCCGCGACCATCAGCAGCGAGCCCGCGAGAGTCGCCCTGCCCGCGGGCGACTGGGCACTGTCGGAGATGATGAGTCCAACTCCCACGACCGAGAGCGCGATTCCAATCAGCATCTTCCGCCTGATGGGCTCGATGCCGCGAATGCGGCTCGCAACCATGATAAACGCGGGAGCAGCAGCGACTATGAGCGCGGCGTGGCCGGCGCGCGTGCGCGACAATCCTTCGACGAAGAGGTACTGGTAAAGGCCGTGCCCGAGCACGCCGATCAGCAATAGAATCAGGAAATCCCGTCTGCCCGGCCACGGGCTTTTGGAGGCGATGGCGAGCACGATGAGGACGGCCGCTGCCATCCCGACGCGCAGCCCGGTGAACGCCAGCGGCGTGAATATGCCGGTGGCGAACTTCACGACGCTGAAGTTCACCGCCCAGATGGTCGCCATCATGAACAGCATGAAGTCGGTCGCCGTGAATCCCCGTCTTGGCGTGGTCATGGCGGGTAAGCTAGCCGCCCGCGTGGAGCGGCAGCTACTTTGCGGGAATGCACATCTCCTTCGCCGTCTTCGCCGACGCCGCCAACCTGTCGCAGGAAGGCAAGCTCAACATCCTCGGCGTTTTCGATGCCGTGCAGGTGTCGAGTTTCCCCTCGGTCCACCCGCGCACGCATCTGGTGGTCCGGCTCAAGGGAGACGTGGACGACGTGGGGAAGCACTCGATGACTCTGCGCTGGCTCAACCCGTCGGGCGACGAGCTGTGGGTGTCGGGCGGCGAGCTCAATGTCGGCGCGCCGGCGGACCCGAGCTTCGAGATGGACCTGCCAGTAATCGCGTTGATAGATCTGCCGCTGTCCGAGCCGGGGCGGTACGTCATGCAGCTCGAGGTGGACGGAGCGTTCGAGGGGGAGATTCCGCTTCTCGCGACTACCGGGGTGCCGTTGGTGCAACAGGCCGGAGCGCTCTACAGCTGACCTGCGGCGGTATCGGGCAGTACCCTTCGCCCGAACAGAAATCGGGATTTCAGTGCGGCTGACACGGGATCGCCCGAGTCCAGGGATTCGACTGCATACCCGCCGCGAGCCACGGCGAGATGCACGACGTCCGGGCCACCCGCTGAGATCGCGACGTGAGTCATCCTGCGGTCGTCGCGCTCCGAGAAGAAAAGCAGGTCGCCCGGCTGCAGCGCATCGTGCCCTCCTTCGAGCCCGGTGCCGGCGCCACCCTGCTGCCACGCGTCACGCGGGAGCGGGACTCCGTGCAGCGCGAAGACGGATTGCACCAGCCCCGAGCAATCCGCTCCCCACGGCGTGACGCCACCCCACATGTACGGCGATCCCGAAAAAAGCCGCCGCGATGATTCCACGATCGCTTCGCCGCGCGGGACAAATGCCTGGCGCCGCTCCTCGAGCGTGAGAACTTCTCCCGCTACGACGTCAACATCGCCGGGGACCAACGCGCCCAGCGGAAGCGCGTGAATTCCACCCGCGAACCCGCGGACTACGCAACCGAGAGAGAGCAGAGCGTCCGAGTCCCACGCCCGCGCGGGCGGGCCGTTGCGAGCGGGCCCGGTGAGCGTGAGGTAGCCGCAATGGATCCAGCCTTCGTACTCGTCGGCGCCGCGCGCAAGCCACCATGTCCCGCGTTCTTCGATCAACTCGAGCTCGTGGCCGCGAAGTACCTGGCTGAGCTGCGTTGCCGCGACCGTGGGCTCCGCCAGGAGTGGAGCGACCGCGGTCCTGACCAGCGCACGGATGTGTCTCAGTGGTCCGGCCAGTCGATCTTGAGAGGGGTCCGCGCGACGACGGGCGCGATCGCATTGGCCTCGCAGCTCTTGCAGCGTATCACGCCGCGGAACGTGCACATCAGGCAGATGAACGTGCTGCACACCGCGCACGGATAGCCTTCGGACGCGCGCTCCTCTCTTTCGCAGGAGCGACATATCATCGCGTCTCTTTCGGTGAGCTGCTTCGCCATTATCGAAAGCTACCGATTCGGGACGGGTATCGCATCAGTCCGGGCAGCCTACGAGAACACCTCAGCGGGATCCTAGCTGTAGTGGTGAGGTCGATCAGAATCTCCAGCTGCGAAACACATCCAGCCCAAGCTGAGGTGGTGTCTGTTGAAATCCTCTCGCCGCCGTCGTGCTCGCGCACGCCAGCTCGCCCGAGCCCGGCTCGATTCCGCCTTCGGCCGTCAGCGTGCTGCTGATCCTGTACTCCAGCCTCAGTCCGAGATTCTCGGCGAAGTTCGCCCGGCACAATCCGGTGCTCAGCCCGAGGAACCACCGCTCGCTCAATTGCTTGCCGAGAATGACGCGCGTCGTGAAGAGGCTGCTCAGATACGAGCTGGTGGATCCACCAGCCGTACCTTCACCGCCGATCGTACCGGTCTGCACTTCCACGATGTCGAACACGCTCCGCGGAATTCTGCTGCTGATGAACGTGCCCGCGAGACGGCCTCCGATCGTGAGCAGCTGCTCCGTGTACTGTGACGAGCTGTTGCTCAGCGCGAACGCCGGCTCACCCGTCACGAGATAGCTCAGCAGATCCGACTGCGAGAGCGGCAGGCTGTCCGCGCTCGCGAGTGAGAGCACCGGTGCGCTCAGCGTTCCAGTGATCGCCACGAGCACCCGCACGTCCTCGCGGTTGAAGCTCTGGCGCGGACGCCGCACTGTGTGTATCGCGCGGATGTCGAGCGACGGATTCACTTCGGGCCCGCCGAAGAAACGGAGCGTCCCCCGCTCGACTTCGAACGTCGGCTGAACGACGCCAAGGTTGAGCACGTAAGTGCCGCGCTCCGCGTTCAGCGTCCCCGCGAGCGCCAGCTGCGGCGTGGCGACGGACGCGCCGGTTATCGCCGACTCCGTGCGCCCGCGCACGAGACCGAGCTGTCCGCCCAGCTTGATGTTCGCTTCGGAGGACCGCAGCCACACGTTCTCGCCGACAGTCACGGAGACGTTGTCCAGCGTCAGGTTGGTTGCGAACGCGCTCGGCACCTTCGGCAGGAACCGGCGGGCCTGGAGCAGCGTGGAATCCACCAGGCCGTACAGCTCCGGATCGTCCAGGTCGATGACGTCTTTCCCGAGAAGCTCCGGCAGGAACACCGTGCCTTCGTTCACGACCAGTCCGCCGCGCAGCACCGCGGCATCGTAGTCGCCGAACAGGTGTATCTCCGGGCCGGTCGAGACGTCGAGCGTCACGACACCGGGCCTTTGCAGCGCCCGGAAATGATCGGCACGAACGCGAACGTCGAACCGCGGCCGCGTGTACGTGCTCAGGTCGATGTTGCCAAGCACCGCGGCTCCCCCATTCCGCCCGCCGCCGCGCGGCGTGTACACCGTCAGCCGGCGGATGTAGAGCGTATCCTGCACCAGCTCGATGTCGCCGTCGACGTTTTCGTAAGCGACACCGGTCGCGGGAATGACGAAGCGCCCGTCGGTTACGCGCAGAGTCCCGTTCAGCACGGGCTGCGTAACGGGGCCCGCCGCGCTGAGATTTATGTCGAGCGCACCGCGCGCATCGGTGACCGGCAGCAGGGTCTGCACGACCGACAGATCCACGCCCGAGCTGAGCACGGTCCCGCGAACGGAATCATTCGCAACGCGCACTCCCTGCATCAGGAGCGTTCCGCCGGACCGGTCGAGCGCGGCGCCTTCCCTTGTGAACAGCTCGAGCCGCAACGAATCCACGTCCACGAAGTCGCGAGCGAGCGTGATCATTGCGGGCGAAGTCAGCCGGTAGTGATGTGCGCTGTCGACGGCCACCGACGCGGTGTCGAGCGCGACGAGCAGCGTATCCCCGCGTCGCTCGGTGCGGGCCGCCAGCCGCGTGCTCGCGCCATTGGCGGCAATCAGAGTCGCGGCCGCGGTGCCCGACCCCGACGAGCTCTGATCCGTCGTAACGTCGACCGACGCAAGCCGGATCCTGCCAATCGATACGGTGTCGCCCCGTACTGAGGCCGAGCCTGCTACCGCGCCATTCTCCAGGCGCGCAGCGAACGACCCGCTGACTCGCTCGGCCCGCCTCCCGCCGACCGCGATGTCGTTTCCGGCAACAGATCCTTTGACGGTGATCAAACGGCCTTCCGTCGTCGCCTGTCCGCGCACAGTCACCGCTCCCGACGCGGAGTACCCGCCCAGGTACGGTCGCAGCGCAGCCAGCGAATCGACATTCAATACGAAGTCGAACGCGCCCGCCGCCGACGGGGTGAGCCCGATACTGCCCGTGACCGACGCGGTCCCGGCGGCCGACACGACGGCAAGGGTGTCG
>JBKJKB010000297.1:0-3409 GCA_046597675.1 Gemmatimonadaceae bacterium | reverse complement strand
GGAATCGTCCACGACGCGGAGATATATCAGGGCGGTCATGTCGATCGTGTCCGGAGCAGGGTCGTCGGGAAGATGCTGCCATTTTTCTCCCGCGCATTCAGCCGGACTCGCTGAGTGGCAGCACCGGGCACAGGGAGGTCCCGCTTATTCAGGCCGCTGCGCGATCCCGTAGATGACCTGGGTGTGATACTCCAGCTCCCCGGCGCTGAGCTCCTGCACACGGGTGCGCACACGGTCGATGCAGGCGCGTTGAGCGTCCACGCTCAAACTCTCCAACCGCCGCGACGCCAAGCCGCAAAGAGTTTGTGTAGCGAGCAGCTTGTCGACGGTCCAGGCATGAACGAAGCGCCGACTCCAGACCCTGTCCGAATCAAATCCAGCTTCATGGAGGAGACCGGTCAACTTCGAGGTTGTGTCCATCCACGATTGTCGCATTACGCTCGGGTCCCGCTGAGCGGGGGCCGCCTGCGCGCGGTCGAGCTCCTCTGCCCAGATGGCTCCGCCTGGAAGGCCGGGATCTTCCCCCCAGACGACGACGCCGAGGAAGCCGCCGGGCTTCAGGGCAATACAGATCTCATGCAGTGCGCGAACGGGATTGGGAATGTGCTGGAGGACGAACAGGAGCAGGGCCGCCTCGAAATTCGCGGCGCGGACGCCGAGTCGTTCCGCGTCCATCACCGCCACCCGTCCGTGCAGGCCGTCATTACCGGCGCGCAACATTCCGTCTGCGCGATCCACGCCGTAGAGCTGCGTAGCAGGGGCGGCGCTTAGAATCAGGGGCCAGAGACTGCCGGTACCGGTGCCGACATCGAGAATTTTCCGGGCTTTCGTAAAAGGCATCGCGTCGAGGAGCGGACGGGCCATCGGGTGAATCACGGGCGCCCAATGCCGCGCGTAGTTGTCCGCGCGCTGCGAATAATCCGCCGCAAGAGCTCCAGACGGATCCATCTCGCGGATCAGCGTGGCGACCCGGCAGAGTCGTCAGGCACCCAGCCCGCGAGCACGGTCCGTACGACTGCGACGTCGAACCAAATCGTGTCAATCCTCCACATCGGAGCTCCTTGCCGCTACTACATGAGTATGAACAGGTACCATAGGTCGTCTATACGATTTGCAGCTCTTTCGCTCCCTTCTCCGGCTTCGGATAGCGCAGCTCGAGGGAATCGAGCGTGTCGGCGACGGTGCGGGCCACGAGGAGATTCCGGCATCAGGTCATTCGGAGTCGGCGCGGCTGCCAGCGTATGAGCAGCCCGACGTGCACGTCTCGCGTACCACGATGCGGGAAAGCTGTGGCAGCGAATGATGCAGGCGATCCCAGATCCAGACAGCCAGCATCTCCGATGTAGGATTGGCAAGACCATCGACTTCATTGAGGTATCGATGATCCAGCTGATCGAGAATCGGCTTCATGGCGCTCGTGATCTCCGCGAAGTCGGCTACCCAGCCCAGGTGCGCATCGACAGGTCCGGAGACATGAACCTCACACCGAAACGAGTGACCATGGAGCCGGTAGCATTTGTGGTCCGGCGCCACGTTCGGCAGTCGGTGAGCCGCCTCGAATGCGAATTCCTTGAAGATTTCCATCTTTACCTGGCCTCGTCGCCGCGCGACGTTACTATGGGCAAGCTTGGCATCCATGGCGGAAACTACGCTTGCGGGCGGAGCAGGAGCGTAACTTCCAGAGCCAGTTACAACCTTTTTAACGCAAGCTACCTTCGCGTGTCAGGCCAATCGCGCGTCGCCGGGCCACTACTCGCTCGCGGTATTTCGCCCTGAGCGCCTCGAACTCCGGAACTCCGCGCAGGCCTACTATCGCCCCGTCGTGGTCGTCGGGTCCACCGTAAAGATTGTCCCGCGGAAGCTCCGATAGTTGCTGGAGAAGAGCGATAGCGTCCGCGCGACGCCCTTGCAGCGCGTACACCTTTAGCAGCATCGGTCTTTGATCGTTACCCGGCGTCACGCTCGTCAGAATCCGCCGCTCGACTTCACCGAACATCCGGCGGGCGAGCGTGCTGTCGCCAAGGTCTCGAGCGGCCCAGCCGAGCAGCAGGCGGCCGGGGATTGCGCCATAGCCGGTAGCGTTCGAATCACTGGCCATGACGCGCTCGATGATCGGACGCGCCCGCGCCGCGTCGCCGGCGGTCAGCAGCATCGTAGCGAGTCCGAGCTGGCTCACGCGATCGGAAGGCACGGCGCGAACGGCATGCTCCATGTGCTGCACCGCCTCGGCGAGCTGCCCCCGGGCGCGCGCCAGATACGCCAGCTCTCCGTGTCCCCACGCACGGTACACACCCGAAGTCGAATCGTTTGCGAGCCGGAGAAATATCTCTGCGGCTTTCTCCTGTTCCCAGAGATAGCCGTACGCCCATCCCAACCGGAACTGCGCCTGATGATTACGAGGTTGTAGGACTTTCAAGCGCTCACCGAGCGCCAGTGCCTCTCTAGTGCGGCGCGCGTCGTAGTACGCGGTTATCAGCAGAGGCGCGACGCGCGCGTGCGTGGAATCGAGCGAGAGCACCCGTTTGTAGTCTGCGAGGGCCGCCGCGTGCTCGCCGGCGAGGGCCTGGGCCCATCCTCTATTGAGGAGTGCACGCGTGTTTCCCGGATCGGACCGCAGAGCAGCGTTGGCGTATGCGAGTGCCGAATCGTAGGCCGCGCGCTCGCTTCGTCTCGCGGAGTAGATTCCGGCGAACGCATCGGCCATCGCGGCGTGCACTCTCGCGCTCGGCTCCGCGGCAACGGCGAGTCGCAGTCGCACGAGCGCGCTGTCCGGGCCGCGGCCCAATCCCGGGGAGCGCACCGAATCCGCGACTCGCAGCAGGCTGTCGACCCGCGGATCGTTGCGTTGCGCGAGCAAGTCCTGGGCGAGGAAGAGCAGCGCGAGGCCCAACAGCGCGGAGCGCATTACTCGCCGGACGTCGTGGGCTTGCCCGCGTCCTGCCAGGCCTTCATCCCCCCATCGAGGTGCGCGACGTTGGTATAGCCCATCTGCTGCAGCGTATCGGCCGCGAGCGCCGAGCGTCCGCCGGCCGCGCAGTGCAGGATGATGCGCCGATCCGCGGCAAACTCCTTCTTGTGGTAGGGAAGTGTCGGATCCGCATAGAATTCCAGCATTCCGCGAGGCGCGGAGATCGAGCCGGGGATGCTCGCTTGCTTCCGCTCTTCGGGCTCGCGTACGTCGACGATCAACGCGCCCGCTTCCATTTCCCGGGCCACCTGCTCGGGGTTCAGGTTTTGTACGCGGGCCTTGGCTTCCTTGATCATTTCCATCGCAGTCTTCTTCATGCATCCTCATTATCTGGTTGGTAGCACAGTTGCGGCGCCAGTGCGCAGGCCGATCTGGCGCTCGAGCACGTAGCCGGTGCCGAGCGCGGCCTGCAGCTCGGCTAGCTGCATTGCGTCATGGGGA
>JBKJKB010000071.1:0-6021 GCA_046597675.1 Gemmatimonadaceae bacterium | reverse complement strand
TCCGGCAGCAGCCCGTAGAAGATGCGTTCGGAGCCGGTCGCGTAGCGCTCGGTCATGCGCGACCGGCGGAGCGAGTCCATGTAGGCGACCGCCTTCTGCACGTGCGGCCACGTCCTCTCGAGCAGCGCCCTGTCTCCGGTATGGCGGTAGTACTCCGCGATCAGGTAAATGAGCTGACCATGGCTGTCGTTTTCCGGCACCGGCGTCGCGCCATGCTCGTCCACGCAGCATGGGACCTTGCCGTTGGCGTACTGGTAAGGCGCGAACCATTCCACGAACTCCTTCACGACATCGGCATGACCGGTACGGAGGAGAGCTGTGGACGTCAGCGAGCCATCGCGAATCCACGAGCGCGAGTACGAGCGTGAACCGGGTTGAATCGCGGCAGAGTCCCGGTTGATGAGGATGTGCGCGATGGTCGCGCGCATCGTCGCCGGATAGCGGGCGGCAGACGCGGGCAGCGCGATGACAACGTTGTCGAGCTTTTCCCGCCAGATGGATCGCTCATGTTCCGCCTGGGCCGAAAACGTGCGACCCGACGGACGCCGCTCGCCTCCGCCGAGGGGAACGGCGATGTCGATCGCTTGCGAGCGCGCGTCGGGGCCCAGCTCGAGATCGTAGCGAAGCGCGGCGGACGCCTGGCCGAAGGGATCCACTATCGACTTCGCACCCGGAAGGACCCCCGCACGGAGCCACGCGACGATATCGCCCTCGTGGAATGACGTCGCACCGAATCCCGCCGCCGGCGTCAGCGAATGGACGAATTTGCCGCCGACGCGCACCACGGATCCGCGAAGCTCGATCGAGTCCACGCGGGTGACACCGCCGGCCTGATTCAGAAACTGCCAGGGAGGGTTCACCTGCAACGGCCGCAGCGCGAGATAGAGTTGCACTCTCCTGCTGCGTCCGGTGCGATCGGCGACAGTGTAACGCGCATTGAGAACGGAGGAATCGGGCAGGCCGGAAGCGAATGCGGCAATCGACAGTTCGACATTGCCGCCGTCCATCGTGCGCGCGATCCACTTCACCACCGGAAACGGAATCTCTTCCGGATCCGGGACGACTGACAGTTGCGCGTCGTTCCATGTGACGAGCCGGCCATCTACATACAGGAATGGCTCGATCGAGAACTGTCCCCGGCCGACCTCGATCATTCCTTCCTCGTTGATGAGCGCCTCAAACACATCCCGATCCACGCCCACGACCGTCCAGTACGATTGCTCGCTCGAGAGGTACTTCGGGTAGCTCCCGCGCGGCACGTCACCCGCCATGACACGCAGCAGATCGTTCTTCGTCGGTGCCCACTCCAGCGGCTTCACGCTGATCTCGCGAACGCCGAACCCGCTTCCGCCGCTCATCGCGGTGTCGACTACGAGCTCGAGGTATCGAGCGTCGCTCTCAGGGAGGTACAGATAGTCGCGCAAGCCCGGAGGCGACACGGCCCTGCGCACGGTATGAAGCGAGGTCCAAACCTCACCGCCGTCCACCATTTCACCGGTCGATGCGCGAATGCTGTAGGAGCTTGGCCGGCTCCCCGACTCCCAGTCGATCACCAGGCCGCCGAACTCCCGGCGCTTGAGAAAGTCAATTTTCAGCGAGGTCCGATCCGCCCCACTACTCACCCCGGGCGCTCTCCAGACCGTGGTGTCGTTGCCGTCAAGGGCCCGAGCTGGCTCATGCCCCGGAACGTGAGCCGACGCGGTTACTACCGGCGTCAGCACATACGGCGTGGGCGCATCGAGCGCAGTCAGCGTGAAGTCATCGATCCACACGCTGCCCTTCCCGCCCGAGCCAGCCGTGATCGCGAATTCTATTCCGAAGACGCGCTCGATCTCGCCCCCGCCTCGCGGTCCCCACGCGAAGGAGATGTGCCGCTTCTTCCGCGTGACGCTGCCCCACTCCGTCGGGAAGACGAAGTCCCGCATGTTGGACCACCACACGTTCTCGCCGGTGGAGTCGATGAGCTTGAGCTCGAGCGTGTTGATCGGCGCCGCGCCGCGAATGGCGAACGACAGCTCGTAGTTTGCCGGCAGCGTCAGCCGGACTGCGCGCTTCACCACGACGTAACCGCCGTGACCGTGAAAGTCGAAGTCGAGCCGCATCGAGCGGCCGTGGATTCCGCTGTCTGGATGGATGGAAATCTCCACGCCATCCGCCGGCACCGCGGTCCATTGCGCCACTGAATCGAACGCGTCCACCACTACGACACCGGCCCGAGGCACCGCGGCCGCCACCGGCTGCTGCGCGGACACCGCCGCGGCGCACGCGCAGCTGAGAAATCCGACGATAATGTGCGCTCTCATCCTTTCACGCTTCCGGCCATGATCCCCTGGACGTAGTAACGCTGGAGGAAGAGAAAGACCGCCAGCACCGGCAGGACGGTGAGCACCGACCCCGCCATCATGAGCTCCGTATCCTGCACGTGCTCGCCGGAAAGGTTTGCGAGCGCCACCGGGAGCGTGTAGTGCGACGCGTCGCTCAGCACGATCAGGGGCCACATGAAATCGTTCCACGTCGCCAGAAAGGTCCAGATCGCGAGCGTCGCGAGAATCGGGAGAATCCCCGGCACCACGACCTTCCAGTAGATCCTCAGCTCCGACGCTCCGTCGATGCGCGCGGCGTCGAGCATGTCGTCGGGAATTGACAGCGCGTACTGCCGTATGAGAAAGATGCCGAAGATGCTCGCCATCCCGGGGATGATCACGCCCCAGTACGTGTTGACCAGATGCATCTGCTTCATCAGCAGAAAGAGCGGCAGCATTGCCACCTGCACCGGCAGCACGAGCCCGAGCGAGAGCAGGCGGAATGTGCGATCGCGCCCGCGGAATCTCAGCTTCGCAAACGCGTACCCCGCCAGAGAGTTGATGACGAGCGAGGTCGCGGTGACCGTGACGGCGAGGAATGCGCTGTTCAGCAGGTACCGGCCGAGCTCGAGACGGGTGAACAGCTGGCCGTAGTGGGAGAACGTCACCCGGCTCGGAAAGAAACGCGGAGGATACGCCGTCGCCTCACCTGTTGGCATCACCGAGGCGGACAGCATCCACACCATCGGGGCGAGGGCGATGATCGCGCCGATTACCAGCACAATGTGCAGGACGATCGTCACGACGAGCTCCCGCCGCCGTGGCGTCACGTCCGGTCCTTCTGCAGCCGGAACTGGATCAGCGTCGCGATCAGGATCACCAGAAAGAGCACGAACGCGATTGCCGCGGCGTATCCCATCCGCCACCAGCGGAAACCTTCCTCGTACATGAGGAGCACCACGCTCGTCGTGGCCCTGAGCGGTCCGCCCTGGGTCATCACGTACGGCTCCGCGAACAGCTGGAAGTAGCCGATCATGGTGACGACGCCGACAAAGAGAAGGGTGGGGCCGAGCAGGGGAAGCGTCACGTTAAAGAAGCGGCGCACCGGGCCCGCTCCGTCTATCTCAGCGGCATCGTACAGCTCGGCCGGAATCGACTGTAGCCCGGCGATGAAGATCAGCATGTTGTAGCCGAAGTTCTTCCAGACCGCGAGCAGGATGATCGCCGGCATCGCCCAGCGCGGATCGCCCAGCCAGTCGATGGGCCCGATCCCGAGGTGGCTGAGCCCGTAGTTGAGCAGTCCGTAACGGGTGTGATAGAGGTAGCGCCACACGATCGACACCGCGACGAGCGTGGTGACGAAAGGAATGAAGTAGATCGTTCGAAAAATCGTCTTGAATCGGGTCAGCCTGGCGTTGAGCAGGAGAGCGCAGCCGAGCGACACGGCGATCGTCAACGGGCCGCCGGCGAGCGCGAAGTACACCGTGTTCCTCAGCGCCTGCCAGAACTCCGGCGTCTCCAGCAGTCTCCCGTAATTCTTCAGCCCCACGAACCTGGTCGTGGACGGATCGGCGATCGCGTAGATGTCGAAGTCCGTCAGGCTCAGCAGCAGCGACGCCAGCACCGGCAGCAGGAAGAAAAGGAAAATCAGGCTCAGTGCCGGGGCGAGAAAGAGCCACGCCACGTTGCCGGTGCCGGGAGGCAGCTGTGCCGCCGCGCTTCGCGAGGGAGACGTGGGCGCCGTCACTTGCGCTTCCTGCTCTGCGCCAGGAGATAGCGGCGCTTCTCCAGCATCGCGTTGACGTCGCGGTCGAGCGCGGCCAGCGTCTGATCCGCGCTCGCCGCGCCCCGGATCGCCCGCTCACCGTGCTCGTATATCGCGGTGGCGATCTCCTCCCACTCGGGCACCTGCGGCAACGGCACTACGCGCTCGAGCTGATCGCGAAACGCGCGCGCGTGCGTGTTGTTGGTGAGCAGCGTGTCCTGCCACGCAGCCTTACGAGGCGGCAGATCGCCGGTGAGCCTGTAAAACTTCAGCTGCGTCGCCGGTCGCGAGAGGTACTCTATCAGAAGCCACGCTTCTTTCCTGTGCGGTGACGCCGCGAAGATGGATAGGCTGGCACCGGCTGCCATGGACGCTCCGGGCCCGTCCATCCCCGGCATTGGAGCGGTCGCCCACTTGTCCTGCACGCTGTCGGCGAGACGATTCCGGAACTCGCCGATGTACCAGGGGCCGGAGATGTACATCGCGATGTTGCCGCGCTCGAACTCCTGGAAGAGATTCGATATCTGGGCGCTGCTCACCCGTGGCGCGAGCCCCTCCCGGAAGAACCTCAGGTAAAACTCGAAGGCCTGCCGGAAGCGCGGCTCCTGGAACGCGCCGTACTGCCCGTCATCCGAGAGAATCGGCGAGCCCGTCTCCAGCGCGAACCCCACGAGCTGCGGCCATTCATTGGTGGGCATCAGCATCGGGTACTGCGTCGCCGTCATCTGTGACTTGATCTTCTTCATGGCGGTCATCCAGCCCGCCCACGTTTCCGGCAGCTCGCTGTATCCCGCCCGTGCGAGGATATCGGAGCGGTAGTACACGAGCCGCGTGTCGACATACCATGGGATGCCGTACGTCTTCGCGCCTACTACGTTCGTCCGCCAGATCCCGGCGAAGAAATCATTCGCGTCGATGTCCGCTGACCCGGCGATCAACTCATCCAGCGGCGCGAGCGCGTCGAGCGCGACGAACTCTGGCAACCAGGTGTTGCCGAGCATCGCGATGTCGGGCGTGGCTTCCCCGACATAGGCGGTCAGCAGCTTCTCGTGCGCTGCCGTCCAGGGGATCTGCTGCACCTCTACCCTGATTCCAGGATATTCCCGCTCGAAGGCGGGGATCAGCTCGGAAACGACCTCGCCTTCGCGCCCCATCGCCCAGAGTCGCAGCGTGACCACATCGGACGGCGAGCCATCGGAGCACGATCCGGCCGCGAGCACGAGGCTCGCCAGCCAGACGGCTCTCAGCGCGCGCGTGCCCATCTCGGCGCGCGCCGCGCTGTCGTCATCCATGGCGCCGCACTCCTTTCCGCGACGGGGGCCAGCCACCCTCCGGTGAACCCCGCCCGCTTCAGGCCTGCGATCACGTACGGATTGCGTCGCATCGTCCGCCAAACCAGATCCGAGCGATGGTTCTCGATCATGGCGAGGATCGGGCCCTGATCTATCCCCAGATAGTCGGTGTCGAACCAGCCCACGCCGCGCACGACTCTGCCGTGCCGCGGCTTTACGTCCACGTCGAACGTGGGATTGAACGAATCCAGGAATCCGTACGTGGAGAAGAGATCGTCGCCGTACCGCTCGCGCATCTCGACGAGCGCCGGGATGGCCACCTCCGGTGCGAACGGCACCGATCCGCCGGCCGCGGTCGGCCCGATCGTTCCGTCATCGCGGATCTCGCCGTGCGCCGCGCCGCGCGCGCTGTACGTGAAGAACAGCCGCTGGCGCCCCGCGATGGTCAATGTGGTGTCGAGCGGGCCATCCACGGCCGTGAGCCCCCAGACGTTCGACCCGTAACCGCGCCAGCCGCCTGGATTTGCCGTGGCGTACGCGCGCTGCGATAGCGTAGCCCGCCGCGCGTTCTCGAAGTAATCGATTCCCCTCCCACGCATGTAGGCGTCCTGGATGCCGCGCAGGTCGAGCCAGATGTGCGAGTACTGGTGTCCGAACAGCG
>JBKJKB010000370.1:0-4748 GCA_046597675.1 Gemmatimonadaceae bacterium | reverse complement strand
GCGAAAATCAAAACCCTCTCCAAGGGGCAGAAGGCGCGGGCTGGATTGCTCATCGCGCTGGCCCACCGGCCCGAATTATTGGTGCTGGACGAACCGTCGTCCGGCCTCGACCCCATCGTTCGCCGCGACATTCTCGGCGCCGTCATTCGCACCATCGCCGATGAGGGCCGCACGGTGCTCTTCTCGTCCCACCTGCTGGAGGAAGTGGAGCAGGTCGCCGATCACGTCACGATGATTCACGAGGGCACGATCGCGCTGAGCGCGCCGCTGGACGAGATCAGGGAATCGCACCGCGTCGGCGGGCGCGTCCCCTCCCTCAATGAGATTTTCGTCGCCCACGTCGGGACGCCCGCGACGTCAGCCCAGGACGCGTAAATCGTGCGCTCCCCCGCTCTGGCAATCGCGTGGGAATTCCGCCGACGGCATCGCTGGGGATTGCTGGCGCTGGCCGCCTACCTGCTCGTTGCCGCGACGGTCAAGCTCCTGATTCTCGATCCGGGGCAGCTCTTCGACCTCGATGACGCCCTCGGTTTTGCGATCGTCCTCGTCGTGCCGGTATCGGCGGCGTTCACGTATGTCCTCGCGGTCTTCACTTTTGGGCTCGAGGGCGATCTGGACGCGCGCCAATCCATCTATCCCACCCGCATGTTCACGCTGCCGGTAACGAGCGCGGCGCTGGCCGGGTGGCCGATGCTGTACGGCACGACAGTCGTGGCGATCCTGTGGATTGCGATGAGGCTTCTCGCGGTGTGGCCGAGCGGATTTCCCGTACCCGTGCTCTGGCCGGCGCTCGCCGCCGCGGTGCTGCTCGCCTGGACGCAGGCGCTGACGTGGATGCCCTACGGCTTGCCCGGATTACGCGTGGCTGCTGCCATGCTGTGGCTGGTGACGATTGACGTCGTCGTCATTCTCGCGATCCAGTTCAAGGCCTCCGAGCTCGCCATCGTGACGTTCCTCGCGCCGCAGATTCCCCTCGCGTATCTAACCGCCAGGCTCGCCGTTGCGCGGGCCCGCCGGGGCGAAGTGCCCGACTGGCGGCCGATGTTCGCCCGGCTGTTCCGGATGGCGGACCTGCTGCCGCGCCGGCGAAATCATTTTCGATCGCCGGAAGGCGCTCAACTGTGGTTCGAATGGCGGCGGCACGGCCGGTCGCTTCCGCTTCTGGTGGGCGCGCTGCTTCCGTTCGAGCTTTTGCTGCTTTTCGCCGCGGGGGACACGCCGGCCCTCGTGTTCGTCATACTGCTCGGCGTGCTGCTCACTCCACCCTTCATGGCCGCGGTCGCCGCCGCGACGGTGAGCAAGGCGAATCCCCATGCGAGCGATTCCTACAGCGTGACCCCGTTCGTCGCGACGCGCCCGCTGACCAGCGCCGCGCTCATCGCCGCCAAGCTGAAGATGACCGCATGGACCACCATGGCAACGTGGCTGCTGGTTCTCGCTGCCGTGCCGCTTGCGCTCAAATGGTCGGACACATGGGCCATGGTAGCTGGATGGGTGAGCCGGGGACTCGAGGTCGTGGGGACACCCCGGACCATCGCGATCCTGCTGCTGCTGCTCGCGGGCTTCACGCTGGCTACATGGAGGCAGCTGGTGCAGTCTCTGTTCATCGGCCTGAGCGGCCGCGAATGGATCATCAAGGCGAACATGTTCCTGCTCCTGTTGTTCCTCGTGGCCATCGGACCAGTCATCGAGTGGAGCCTCCACAACCGCCACGTGCTGGCAGTGGCGTGGGACGCGATCCCATGGATTCTCGCTGTTCTGGTGGGCGTGAAGATGTCCGCTGCTGCCTTCGTCGCCGTACGTCTCTACCAAAGCCGGCTGCTCAGTGACCGCAGGCTGGTCACCGGCGCGGCAGTGTGGCTCATCGCCGTGCTCGCGCTGTACGGTGTGCTCGTGTGGTTCGTCGACACGCCGCTCATCCCGCGCTCCTTCCTCATGCTGGTCGCGATCCTGGCTATCCCGCTGGCGCGACTATCCGCGGCGCCGCTGGCGCTCGCGGGGAACCGGCATCGGTGAAGTCGACTGCGCGTGCTGGACCTGGGCAGAACGGGAAGCTCGTCCTCGCCGCCGTGCTGATTCTCATCAGCCTGCCTGTGGTGTTGGCGCTGATCGAGGCGGTGTCTTACCGCGCGCGGAATCGGCACACCGGCACGATCATCTCCTCGGACCGGAAGCGGGAGTACTTGCTGTATGTCCCGCGGAGCCACGATCGCACCAGGCCGGCGCCGCTCGTCATCAGCATGCATGGCGGCGCGCTGTGGGGGGCGGCTCAGAAGGAAATCAGCCAATGGAACGAGTTGGCCGAAGCCCAAGGGTTCATCGTCGTGTACCCCTCGGGAACCAAGGGTGACGGGCCCAGGCATTGGGACGCGGACGGCGGACCAGGCCTCGTGCAGGAGGTCCGGTTCATCTCGGAGTTGATCGACACGCTGGCGGCTGCCTACAACATCGACTCGAAGCGCATCTACGCGGACGGGCTCTCCAATGGCGGAGGGATGGCGTTCGTCCTTTCCTGCACGCTGTCCGATCGGATCGCGGCGGTCGGCATGGTGGCGGCCGCCCAATTACTGCCGTGGAGCTGGTGTACAGACCGCCGGCCGATGCCGATGATCGCGTTTCATGGGACGGCCGATTGGGCCACTCCTTATGGCGGCGGCAAGACGTGGGTAGCCCCCAGACCGTTTCCGAGCATCCCTATCTGGACGGCGAATTGGGCGCGAAGAAACCGGTGCGGAACGAGCCCGGTCGATTCTGCAGTGGCCGCAGACGTAACCCGCCGCGAATACACGAACTGTGCAGACGACGCGGCCGTGGTGCTCTACACGGTCCAGGGGGGTGGTCACACCTGGCCGGGCGGCGGGCCGCTGCCGGAATGGTTTGTCGGGCCCACCAGTCGTAGCATTGACGCTACGAGTCAGATGTGGGCGTTCTTTCGTCAGCATCCGCTTTCGACGGCGCATTTTCGGTGAAGAACCGTGTCATGAATCGCTGCCCGTCGCCCATCCGCCCGACTTCAATCGCCACGCTGTCTACGGCCTGCTCAAGGCGCGACAAGCGGTTTGCGAACTCCGGAGATTGGGCTGAGATCTCCGCTTCCCCCTGGCCCCGGACGCCTCTCGCGCTGCGCCTCCGTGCGAGCCGCCACATGGGGTACGCGACGAGCAGCAACGCGGCATGAATGCCGGCATGGAGCGGTTCCCCCATCGCAACGGCGAACCCCGCGCCGCCCAAGTTCACGACTAGGAAGAGCACGGCCACGCCTAGCCAGACGCGGGAGCGTCGAATCATAAGGAGTTCCTCCTGTCGTTGCTGGTGACTTTCATGAATCTGGTGGTTCCTCCAGGTGTGCTTGAGCTCGCCCGGTGCCACGACCGCCCGGATCGCATCGCTTTTTCGACGTTACGATATGATCGCCTCGGCCACGAACCCTACGTGCGGCAGTGCTGCATGGTGTCAGCCGGCTCCGCCACACCACGATTGGCCTCGGCTGCGCTGCCGCATTTTATTGATGCCCTTGCAGGTGAGGCGGGGCGTTATGCGTCAGGAACACATCGCCGGAGGCACTTATGGAACTGGGAGCTTTCTCTGTCAGCCTGGCTGTAAAGGATATCGAGGCGTCGAAGCTCTTTTACGAAAAGCTGGGGTTTACAGTTTTCGCAGGAGATCAATCGCAGAATTGGCTGATTCTGAAGAATGGCGATCACGCTGTTGGATTGTTTCAAGGCATGTTCGATAAGAACATTCTCACCTTCAACCCGGGCTGGAGCAGCGATGCTCAGCAACTCGGAGAATTCACGGACGTTCGAGAGTTGCAGCGCCAGCTCAAAGATCGTGGCGTGAACATGATTTCAGAAGCGGACGAAAGCTCTACTGGCCCAGCCAGCTTTATGATTGTTGATCCAGATGGAAACACGATCCTGATAGATCAGCACGTATAGGCAATGTCGGCAGCTGGAGTTTCTGTTTGCGAACAGCGACGCATACCAACGCATCGGACCACGGAGCTTGCCCCGGGAGGACGCGGTCATCTCGTTCGCTCCACGTCCGCGAGAAACTCCCCCAGCCCATGCAGATGGTCGACGTGGTCCGGGCCGGTGTTCCCCGCGAAGCCGAGAATTGTCAGGCCACCGCGGCGCACCTCGCTGAGCTGTTGCATGCCGCCGGGGCCCCACGCGAGGACGGGCGTGCGCGCGAGCCCGAGCGCGCCAATCAGCCAGTCCGTCGTCTCGGTGGTGCTGGCAAAGGTGCCGGGGAATATCTCCGAGTGCGTGATGAGGAAGCTGGCCTCACCCCGCGCGGCGCGGCGCGCGTAACGCAGGAACGGAACAAGCTTGAGCGTGTCCAGCGCGCCGCCCTCGGCGAGCACGGTGCGCTCCGGGATGTAGCTCGTGTGCAGCCCGTCGAGCAGGATCACGCCGTCGATCTCGGTCGCGGTCCGCTCGTCGCTCAGCAGGGCGCGCACGCCGCCGTAGCCGGCGCTGAAGGCGCTCACTATCACGCGATTGATGCGCACGCTCCCTGCTGTCCGGGCGCTCGTCTCGTCGTGCACGCGCCGCAGGAGCGTGGCCCACGCGGCGGAGTCCGACAGCGGCCGCTCGTACGCCGACGATCCCCCGCCGAGGTTGACGACCGCGAGCACGTACCGGCCGCGCGCGGACGCAACCGCGTGCATCGGAACGTACGGAGCGCTGAAGAGGTGGAGGAGCAGCGTCCGCTCGTCAGGCGCGCCGGCGGGCACCACGGGTCGG
>JBKJKB010000137.1:0-2649 GCA_046597675.1 Gemmatimonadaceae bacterium | reverse complement strand
GCGCTCGGACTCGGCTATGTAGTTGGACGGGTCGATCTCGAGCAGGAACTGGCCCTTGGTCACGCGGTCGCCCTCGCGCACCGCAAGGCGGACGATCCGGCCCGTGATGTCGGCGCTGAGGTCTACCTTGGACCGCGGTTGGACCTGTCCGCTCGCGGTTACCGAGGCGACCAGATCGCGCCGCTCCACCGGCTCTATGCGCACTTCCGTCGCCTTGTCACCGCCGGAGACGGCGGCAATCCCGGCTATCGTGATGATCACGACGGCGGCGCCGGCGAGCAGGGTCCATTTCTTCTTCTTGGTCATTTATCGCTCCGTCAGCGAAGAGGCCGGCCGACCGCGCTTTCCAGCGCGGCGAAGGCCTTGTGATAGTCGTAAATCGCGGTGATTCGCGCGCTCTCGGCGCGCTCGAAAGCGTCCCGTGACTGCGTGAGGTCGATGAACCCCGCCATACCGATGCGGTAGCGGTCTTGCGACAGCTTCATCTCGTCGCGCGCCATCGACGCGTTCCGCTCCTGAAGCGATACCGTGCGCAGCGCGGTCTGGAGCGTCAGGTATGCGGCGGTCACGTCGGTTGTGACGGCAAGCTCGCGAGCTCGAACCGCGTGCCGGGCGTCGTCGCTCGCTGCAACGGCTTCCTGGCGGCGCAGTCCGCGGGCGAAGCCGTCGAAAACCGGCACGGACAACGTCGCCGAGATCGAGCGGGGGCTGCTGGTGAAGCCGAACGGGAACTGGTTGTTCTGCTGGCGGAGGGCGGCGGCCTGCGCGTCGGTGAACACCACCGATCCGCACCCGGCCAGCTGGCTCGGGAGCCCGGCAGCGGCGAACCGCTGCTCGC
Source organism: Gemmatimonadaceae bacterium (assembly GCA_046597675.1). Lineage (GTDB taxonomy): Bacteria > Gemmatimonadota > Gemmatimonadetes > Gemmatimonadales > Gemmatimonadaceae > JACDCY01. The sequence continues at coordinate 1,811 of JBKJKB010000137.1, read as the reverse complement.
GCTCGACGCACGACGCCTGCTGTGACATGACCTGACCCTTCGCCTGCTGCACAAGGAAATCCGGGTTGGTGTACTCGTACGTGTAGCCGGCGAGCCCGGTGCTCATCGTCAACGTCGGCATGTATTCACCCCGCTGGCGCTTCACGCCGAGCTCGGCAACGCGCTCGCGCTGGCGCGTGGCCAGCAACACGGGATTCTGCTCGCGCGCGAGAGCCAGCAGACGGTCCAGCTGAAGCGAGAGGGGCTCGACGGCGAAAACCGTCGAAAGATTCACGTCGGTGCGCGGCTCGATTCCCATATCCTGAAAAAGGCGGAGCTTTTCGATGTCCACCTGATTGCGCTCGCGGATTTGTTGGACCTGGATCTGTCCGCGAGCAACTTCAGCGCGGCGGACGTCGAGCTCGGTGCCCGAGCCGACAATCTCGCGCGCCTTGGCCAGAACGACCTGCGCTTCCGCCGCGATCAGGAGCGTGTCCTGCAGGTCCGCGCGGGCGTCGGCGGCAAGGACGTTCAGGTATTGCTGAGCCACGTTGGAGCGGACCACCGACTCGACGCCGGTGATGTCGGCTTCGACGCCTTCACGACTTGCCTTTTGCAGCGCCGGGTTGATGAAGGTCGCCGCGCTAAGCCTGTAGTTCACCCCGAGCCGATACGCCGATTGCATTGCGTCCGAGCTCGCGCCCAGGCTCGCTCCGCTGAAGATCTGGCGACCACCCTGCTGGAACTCCGAGCTGAGCCCGGCGTCTACTGAGGGGAGAAAGGCGCCGTAGGCCGCTCTGACGGCGGCATTCGCGCCGCGAATGTCGTTCGCCACCTGGCGTAGGGATGGATTGAACCTGGTCGCAAGCGCGGGCGCTTCCTGGAGCGTCAGGTCCCGGCCGGCGGAATCCGCTCTGGTCGGGCTCTGCGCGAACGCTGGCGTGGCAATCAGACTGATGGCGAGCAGTAGCGAAAATCGCATGGACCTTACGTGTGTGTAGTTGGCGAACATACGGTTGGCGGTACGCGAAGTTTCGGGCTGCGTGCGCGCGAAGCGTTTACGCTCAGCTTTCGAGCGAAGGCGCGAGGAATATGCGGTCGCTGATGCGCGCCCTGATCCGCTCATACAGAAGGCGGCCTTTTTCGGCGGTCGCGAGCGACGGCCGCCCGATGGAGGCGCCGCTCCCCGCGGGAAGCTTGAGGTTGCCGCGGCGATAACGTCGAAGTCGCTCGCGGTCCATCATATTGTCGCGCACCAGACTCATGTTCACGAGATCCGGCGCCAGGTAAAGGAGGATGGACGTGTCTACCTCGTCACCATGCATCGGCTCCACCTGTCCTTCGAGGAGATCCGCCACGTTCACTCCGAACGCGTCGACGACGCGAACGCGCGCCTCCGCGGTCACCACTGTGGCCAGCGCTTCCTGGTGTGGATCGTGCCCGTGAGCGGTGAGCAGGATGAACTCGCGCACACCCGACGCTTCCCAGGAATCGAGCAGATCGTTGAGCACGCGGTGGAGCGTTTTGCGCCTGAGTGATCCGTTGCCGGCCAGGCCGCGCTCGGTATCGACGTTGACTCCGTATTCGACTGTCGGCGCGCGAAGAACTCCGTACTCGGATGACAGGTCGTCGGCGAGGCGCTCGATGATGAGGGTCGCGACGCCGATGGGAAGGTGTGGCCCGTGCTGCTCGCAGGTTCCGACGGGGATGATGAGCCGCGGATCCTCCCGCAGCACCGCGGCGATCTGCGAAGGCAGCATCTCCTTGATGCGCAGCGGCCGGGCGGCATGCGGGATCGCCGTCGCGGCTGATCCAGCAGGGAACGATTGAAT
>JBKJKB010000083.1:0-25102 GCA_046597675.1 Gemmatimonadaceae bacterium | reverse complement strand
TAATGGCGGAGGGCCGGAATAAATTGATTGTGATAGGATCCCTCCAGGCCAACCACGATGCCTCTTCTTCCTCTCCGCAAGATTCCTTCGCGCCCCGATTCCTCTCTCGCAAACGAGTGGCTCGATCGAATTGCGGCTCGTCTCTCCGACTCGTCCGTCGATCGAAGCGATTTGTGCCGCGAGGTGCTCTGCGAGATCGCGTACCCGGAATACGCGACTGACTGGGAGAGCGCGGTCGAGGACCGGTCGCTGCCGCTCGGTACGAGACTCGCCCTCTCGGCGCTCGACCCGCGTAACGTCACGCTGGAGCCCGAGTACTACGCCGAGTGCGATGACACCCGGTTTCAGAAGGTCAAACCGTTGCTATGGCTGTGGTATTCCTTCGACCGTACCGCGTTGGGCGGACAGAACGTCGAGCTCGGCGTGCTGCTTCGCCGTCTGCTCGCGCCGTACATCTTCAAGCGGTGCGGAGAGAACTTCAAGGCGTTTCAGCACGTGGAGTTTTCGTTCGGGTACAACGTCGAGGTTGGCAACAACGTGGTGATTCACCGGCACGTGCTGCTCGACGACCGGGGCGGCCTCGTGATCGGAAACGACGCCTCCGTTGCCGACTACGCCAACATCTATAGCCACACGCATAGTATCGTGGACCAGAAGGACGTCACCAACGCGGTCACTACGCTGGCTGATGGCGCGCGGATCACCTACCACGCGACGGTGCTGGCCGGCGTGCATGTGGGCGAGCACGCGATGGTCGGAGCGGTCGCCGTGGCTACCAAGGACGTGCGGCCGTATCACGTCAACGTCGGGATCCCGGCCAAGAGCGTGCGCGTCAAGCCGAACGCGCCGCCGGACGCGCTGCACGTTACTACGGTCAAGCCTCGGTGATGTCTCGCATGGAGCAGTGTCCGCGGGTCGGCGGACGACCCGCACACCGGGGAAAGGTCGATGGGTGAATTCGTGAGAGCCAGCGACGAACTGATGCAGGAACACCGGCTCATCGAGCGCGTGCTCGACGCGCTCGAGACTGCGACCCGGCATTTGGAGAACGGGGACCCCGTGCGAGCGGAGTTCTTCCTCGAGGCCGCTGATTTCATCGCGGGCTTCGCCGATGGGTGCCATCACAAGAAGGAAGAAGGCGTGCTCTTCGGAGCGATGGTCGAGAGCGGCCTGTCACGGTCCGACGGACCCCTCGAAATGTTCCTCGACGAGCACGTGCAGGGCCGCGCTCTCACGCGCGGCATGCGCGATGCCGCGCGCCAGCTCCAGGGGGGCGACGCAGGTGCGCGCGCGGCGCTCATCTCCAACGCGCGACGATACGTCGCGTTGCTGCGAGATCACATCATCAAGGAAGATGAAATGCTCTTCCCGATGGCGGACGAAATGTTCTCCGCCGAGCAGCAGCGTAGCGTGTTGCGGGACTTCGAGCGGGTCCAGCGCGAAGATGTCGGGGCTGAGGCCCACGCCAACTTCCGAGCGCTCGCCGAAAGACTCGAGCGCGAGGCGGCGGCGATGACGCCCTAGCCCGGGACCAGCACCGCGCGCTTGACGAGCTTGCCGTGGTGCGCCCGATCGAACACGTCGTTGATGTCGGCGAGCGCGTGCCGCTCCACGAACGGCCGCACGGCAATCCGGCCATCGGCGATCCACTGCATGAGCTCCGGGTACACCAGCGGGTCGGCGCCCCAGTTGCCCTGCGCGACGGCGTCGAAAGCCATCAGGTTCGAGAGACAAATCTCGATCTTGCCCGTCGCATAGCCAACCACCGACAGCGTCGCACCGTAGCCAATGAGCGCGTAAGCGAGTTCCTGCCCCGCGCGCGTACCAGACATCTCGAAGATCTTCCACAGGAACTGATTCGCTCCCAGTTCGCCGGCGAGCCGTTTGACCTGCTTGCGCGCGTCCTGCGCCGATAGGTCCTTGACGTTGAGCGCCGCGTGTGCGCCGGCCGCGCGCGCTTGCGCGAGCTTGGCGTCGTCGATGTCGAGCGCGACGATTTTCGCGCCGGCCGCGGCCGCTATCTGTACGCCGTACACGCCGATGCCGCCAACCCCGACGCACACGGCGAGGTCACCTGCCGCGAGGCCAGAGCGCTTGACGGCCTGAAACGGCGTCGACACTGCGTCTGCGACGACGCTCAGCTCCCAGAGATCGTGGCGGAGCAGAACCACGTCGGGAACCGGGCAGATGAACCGCGCCGGCAGTACGACGTGCGATGCGAATCCTCCGTTCCGGTCGTTACCAGGCATCACCTGCTTGCGGCAGATGGAGCGTCGGCCGGCCCGGCACAGGTCGCACTCGCCACATGGGAGCACGGCCGGCACGACCACCGGATGTCCGACCAGTGCGGTGTCGACGTCCGGTCCCACCTGTCGCACGTATCCGCTGATCTCGTGACCCAGCACGAGCGGCAACGCCGATCGCGTGCGCACACCGTCGTGGAGAAACGAAAGATCGGTGTGGCACACACCGCATCCCGCCACCTCGATCGTCGCCTCACCGGGGCCCGGCGTCTCCGCCGGCCGCGGGCGGTGTTCGAGTACCGCACCCGGCGCCGTCATCACCCACGCGTCCCACGCGCCGCTTGCGGGCGTCGTGCTCGTCATGGCCTCTCGCTCCCGGACATTGGCACCGGTGCATCACCGAATACGAGACTGCCGCACTCGTGGCAGCGATCGAGCGTGCGCTCCTTTCCAGCAAAACAGCGCCGCTCGTCGGCCGTGAGCCGCATGACTTTCCGCAGAAAACGGCAGTCGCAGTCGATGGTCGGCTCGTAAATGGCTTCGAGGTACCCTTCCGCGTTCTGCAGCACATTGCGCACGCGCACCTTCATTGACGGCGTGAGCTCGCGGGCCTCGAGCGACAGCTCCTTGGCGACTACGGCGAATGCTTCGATCCGTTCATACTTCGCTGGGCGCTCGCGATTGAACTGCAGGATCGTCTCACGGAATGAATCCTTGACGACGCGCTCCGCGGTTTCGCGGTCGTCGCCAAACCGCTCGGCAATGCTGAAGTAATCCGGGTAGATGAGCGCGGCGAGGAATCGCCGTCCGTCGCCCGCAACGATCACATGCCGTATAAAGCTGTTCATTCCGGCGAGGCGATTCTCGATCTGTGTCGGAACGATCTTCTCCGCGTTGAGCATCTTGAAAACGCGGTCTTTGCGGGTGACGAGCTTGAGCCCGGCGCCCACAAATTCCCCGAGGTCACCCGTGTGGAACCAGCCGTCGCCTGGCAGCGCCGCCAAAGTCGCGGCAGAGTCGTTGTCGTAGCCCCGCATGACGTTGGGTCCCTGCACCAGGATCTCGCCGTCGGCGGCGATGCCCAGTTTCACGCCTGGAATCGGATACCCGACCATCCCGGGCAACGTCCGAGGCTCCGCAAGATCCGTGACCGTGCAGCAAGGGGACGTCTCAGTCAGTCCCCATCCTTCGATTACGGGAATGTGCCTGGCGGCGAAGTACGCCGAAATATTCGCCGGCAACGGTGCGGCGGCAGTGAAAACGAACCGCAACCCCGGATGGAAAATGCGCGACTCGTCTTCGGCGTGCGTTTGCGCGTGCACGACCAGCTGCTGGTAGACCTGCGGAACGCTGAAGTAGATCGTGGGCTGAATGTCCATCCAGTTGGCCAGCAACCGTGTGGTGTCCTTGCCCAGCGAATCGTCGATAAAGAGCGTCGCGCCGTTGTAGAGGGCCGTGTACTTCTCGAAGATGCCGCCGAAACTGTGGTGCCACGGCAGGTACGACAGGAACCGGTCCTCTGGCGTAACGCTCCATATCGCGGCGAGCGAGCGCTGCTGGGAGAGAATGTTGTCATGCGTGAGCACCACGCCCTTCATGCGCCCGCTCGTACCGGATGTGTACATCATCAGGCAGGGCGTGGACGGATCCAACCGCTTCGCGGCATCGAGGAACTGTCCAGCGGTGGAGCCATCGGCGTCGCTGGCTCCGCGCTCCAGCACCCCGGCGAACGTCGCATACGCCGTTCGCGTGCCGGCCAGCACCGCATCGCGCTCAGCGTCCGCGATGGGATCCATGGTGATCAGCACGCGCACCGTCTGCGGAACGCACGCCCGTACCAGGTGCTCCTGTCCGGACACGACGAGCACCGTGGGATCGGCGTATTCGATGAGGTCGCGCAGCTGCTCGGCGGGATAGCCGGCAAAGATCGGGACGTACGTCGCGCCGAGGCACATCGTCGCGAGCTCGACGACCAGCATCTCACCACGATTCGGCGAGACCGACGCGACCCGCGTGTTCGGACCCACTCCTGCCTCCGACAGAAAGCGTCCGAACGTGACGACATCGCCCAGGCATTGGCCCCAGGTGACGCGGCGAAACTTTCCGTCGCGCTGCTTGACGCCATATATGGGGTGGTCCGCGAGCCGGGCAGCATTGCGCGCCAGCATTGCCCCCACGGTCTCGCGCTCGCCGATCGGCCGAAGCCGCGAGTAAACGACGTTGCCGTCGCGGACGGCCGAGCTGGCGAGGCTCATGGCTGAACCAGCTCCGCAATATCCGACGTGTCCGCGATGTCCTGTGTTTCGCACGCGGCCAATGCCGCGAGCGCCGCGCCAAACGCACCGATCTCCTGAGGGTGGGGAGGCACGACCACTTCGCCGCGACATGCGGCGCCGATCAGCTCGACCATGATCGGATGGTAGGCCACGACGCCGCCCGTCGGAGCGATGCGACCTTCAAGTACGTCCATTGCCACGATGCGTTTGACCAGCGAGCGGTACGCGGCCATCGCCAGGTCGGCGGGTCGCTTGCCGCTGCGGATGAGAGTGAGCAGCTCGGTTCCGGCGAACACCGTGCAGAAACTCGAGAGCTCGAGGTTTTCGGTCGCACCCCGGCCCAGCGCGTTCAAGTCCCCGATGTCGATGCCAAGCCGCAGCGCGATTTCGTCCAGGAAGCTGCCGGTGCCGGCCGCGCATTTCCGGTTCATCCGGTGCGACAAACGATGGCCCGCCGCATCGAGACGGATGACCTTCGCGTCCTGCCCGCCGATGTCGACCACCACGAGTGGTCCCTTGACGTAATGGGCCACGCCGCGCCCGTGACAGTCGAGTTCGGTGCGCGATCCGTCCGCGAATGGAATGGTGTTCCGGCCAAAACCGGTTGACCATACCGCCTCGATGTCGGCGCGCGTTCGGCCGCTGTTGGCCAGGACCATCTCGTACGCGCGTTCGGCCGCCGCGGTCAGGTCGGCGCCGGACCGCGTGACGGCGGTGCCGAGCACGTGGCCCTCCCCGTCGATGACGGCTGCCTTCGTCGTCCAGGATCCGCTGTCGACGCCGGCGTAATACTTCATCAGCGCGATCCCCTCGCCGAAGTCGCCGCGCGCGCGTCGGTCAGTTGTTCGACGAACCCCTCGATGTTCGTGCGCGCCTGCTCGTCGGAGAAACACCGCAGGTCGTTCACGTCGCCGTCGAGCACCAAAGTCGGAATTCCAAGGCGCTCGGTGATACGCCCCGGCATGCCGTAGCGCGTGTTCGAGTTATTCGAGCACGTGCGACAGTCGTGGAAAATCACGCCGTCGACGTCGTAGAATTCCACCATGCGAGCGATGTAGCGCTCCTTCGGTGCTTCGGAGCGCGCGATGAACAGCTCGAGCAGGGCGCGGGCCACGGACCGCCACGGCTCCGCGGGGTCCAGGCCCGAAAATGCCCAGCTGTTGCAGTAGGTCGAAGCCACGACCGCGGTACGAAACTCGGCGAACATCGTGGACAGCGCCCGCAACCGCCCCCAGACCGGCATGCCGTCCCAATACAGGCGCAGTGTCTCGGCCGGCACGGCGCCGACACGATTCTCCACGCGCTGCTCGAGTTCGGCGAGCAGCGTCCTGTAGTACGCCGGAGCGTCGTCGCTTCCACGGAGCACCACGGCCGGGCCCATGTGGACCGAGCCGTCGAAGAACGTCAGCGGTGCCGGGCGTGCCGAGGCCGTCTCGAGACACGCACCCCAAAGTCCAGCGGTGTCACTGGACGCGCGCATGGCCGCCCTCAGCCGCGCGTCATCGAGCCGCGTGCCGGCCACCTGCTCCAGCGGAGCCACCAGCGATTCGAGCTGCCTGGTCACGGCGTCGATGTCGCTTTCCGTGACCTCGTCGATTGCGCGCGGAGAGTGTAGACCGAGCACGGGAACGCCCAGCTCGCGCCCGTACCACTCGAACCAGTCGCGGACATCCCGGCACTGGTTGGTATTGAACACGAGAACGTCAGGCGCTGGCGCGCGCTCCAATCCGTATGCTTTGAGCGGCGACTCGCCCGCGAGGTACGCGCCGATGTCGCTCGTCAGGTAGGAGCAGATGTCCTGCGAGTAACCCTGCGCGTGCGCCAGCGGCAGGTACCGGTTCGCCGTGCGCGCGGCTCCCATGATCGCCGCGTGGTTCTCAGGAAAATGCACCGCAAAGCCCAGCGCGCGCAGCAATTCCGCCGGTCCTACGCTCGTGCACCAGGCTACCGGTGCGGTCTTGCGGAGAGCGGCATCAGCCAGCGAGCGGTAATACGCGTCCATGGTGGCGCGCAGCGCGGTCGTGCTGGTCAGCTCACTCATTGCAGCGCTCCTTCTGCCTGGTCGACCACGGGACGCACGGAATCTTCCCGCTGGTCATGGAACGCTGCGAGCGCGGCGCCGAGTGCGCCAGTGCAGATCGGCTCCGGCACCGTGGTCACCCGTAATCCCGAGAAAGATTCCAGTGCGCGGAGCACGCCTGGGAAGTACTCGGCGACGCCGCCCGACACCACGACGGGATCTTCAAAGGCCCCAAGCTCCAGCACGCGCTGCGCGACTGATCGCACGCAGCCCAGTGCCACCTCCTCGCGAGTGGCGCCCTCACGCAACCGTTCGAGCACTTCCGATGCGGAGAACACCGAGCAATAACTGCTTACGGCCGCCGCGTCGCCGCCCGCCGCGGCGGCAAGCTCATCGAGCTGGGCCGCGCTCACGTCGAGGTGACGCGCCGCGAACGTCAGAAAACTCCCGGTCCCCGCAGCACAGCGCCGCATGCCACGCGCCCCGACTTGGCGCCCAGCGGCGTCCACTACGATCACGTGCGGGTCTCCCCCGCCGATGTTCAACAGCGTCATGGCGATTTGCCTGTGATGAAACGCGCCCCGCGCGTGCGCGAGTGATTCCGTGATCGTGACCGTCGCGTTCGGCACGCACGTCATGCCGAAACCGGTCGCTCCGATCCCCGACAGCTCGTCGAGCCCCCGGTGCGCATCATCGAGAGCCGCGGTCAGCGCTTCGTACGCGCATACCTGGAAGTAGCCGCGCGTGGATACCACGGAGCGACCGAGTGTGCGTCCGGCATCCGTTATCACGACGGCCTTCACGCACTCCGTTCCGACGTCCACTCCCGCCGCGATTCCGCTCGCGTTGTCTGGCAAGGGCTACCTCCTCGCGTCCATTCGCTAGCGCCCGCCGACGCCGGCGGGCTGCGGTTCATGCTGTTCCAGGAATTCCCCGAGCAACTGTTGCAGTCGATCGGCCGAAAACAGCCGCTCGTCGTGCGAATCGGCTTCGATCACGAGCGCCGGCACGCCCGTCTGCCGCTCGGCCCGAACCGCGAGCCCGTAACGCACGTGACTCGCTTCGGGTGTCGTCCGGGAATCGTGAAAGACCGCGGCGTCGACGCCGAACCGCTCGAACTTGTCGGCGAGATAGTCAAGCTGGTATCGCTGCGAGCGATTGCCGAACACGGAGGCGTAGGTCCGCGCCATGCTCTCGACCGGTTCATGCGCGTCGAGCCCTCTGAGCGTGACCGTTTCGCAGAACGTCGACGCCACGATCGCGACCCCCCGGCCGGCGAACATCCGCGTGAGCGGCCGCAGCGCACTCCAGATCGGCGGACCGTCCCAGTAAAAGCGCTGCCGCTCGTCAGGCACCGCCGCGATGCCGCTCGCAACGCGGTCTTCGACTTCGCTCTTCAGGAGCTGGTAATATGCGACCGCCTCTGGCGTGCCTCGGAGAACGACCATCGGTGTCATGTGCGTCAGCATGTCGCCAAACGTCAGCGGAGCGGGCGCCGTGCGCGCAAGATCGAGGATGTCACGCCAGAGTTGCGCCGCTGCCGCCGTGTACGCCACCGTCTCGCCAAGGCGGTCCATGGAAAGTGTGAGACCTGTGGCACGTTCCACCTGCTCGACCAGGCGCAACAACTGCTCGACCGCGGCGTACGACTCGGTGCTGCCCATCTCGTGCAGCGCCGGCGGCGGATTGAGGCCGATAACCGGTACGCCGAAGTGCGCGCCATAGAATTCGAACCAGCGCGGCAGTTCCTGTCCTGTATTGGTCGAGTAGACGGCGACATCGGGGCGCGGAAGACCTTTCATCCCATGGGCCGCGACGAGCGGGCTGCTCCGCGAGAGAAGTGCACCGATGTCCGCGCGCATCGCCGAGCTGGAGAACTGGGAGAATCCTTCCGTGGACGCGCGGGCCATATACCGCGCAGCTTCGTGACGCGCGCTGATGAGCGCCGCGTGGTTTTCCGGAAAGTAGGGGGCGATTCCCAGCGCGCGAATGATCTCCACCGGGGCGAGGCCTGAACACGCCGCGACGAACCGGTTGGGATCATCGGAGGCGGCATCAAGGTCACGGTAGTATGTCTGCACGATCTCCTTCAGCCGCCGGGTGCTTTCGAGCGGCGGCAGCTGTGGCTGGTTCCCGTGGTCCGCCCACCCGGCAGCCGTGGAAGTGCCACCGGCGGCTGAACGCGTCCGATTCGTTCCCGTCCTGCTGTCGAGTCCCAGCGTGCGCGTGATGTGCTGCCGGTTGAGAAACCGTTGCCGCTCGCGTGAATGCACGAACCGCACGAGCGCCGCGTTGTGCGGCACGAGCAGCCCGAATCGCTTCGCCTCCGCCACGACCGCCCCGTTGAGTGCATCCACTTCCGTCCGCACGCCCCGCGCCAGATCCTGCCACATCGTCGGCCGGTTGTTTCCGAGGGCATTGAGTGATCCGAGCAGCGGACGGAATGGATCTTCCTCATCGACGATGGGAACGCCGCGCGCCCGCATCACGGCGACAATTTCTGCGCACAGGTCGCGGATGAATGCCAGCAAGTCTTCGTCGCCGAGGATCTCGCGGCAGGTGAGGCCGGTGATGGCGGAAACCGGGTTGATCGCCGCGTTGTGCAGCAACTTTTGCCACACTGCGTGGTCGATGTCCGCGACGACCGCCGTATCGAGCCCCGCGCGGCGAAACGTCTCGCCGATCGCGTCAATCGCTGGCGTCACGATACCGTCGCATGGTGCGATCTGGATCGGTTTGATCCCGGCGCGGAACTGCAGACGCCCCGGACCGACGTGCTGCACGCTGTGGTACGTGATGCCGCACAGGACGCGACCTGGACCGACGAGGCGTGCCATGACGTCCGTATTGCCGACGCCGTTCTGCATCGACAGGAATCGCGTGCCCGAATGCGCGGCCGGCAACGCGGCCTTCACGGCGTCCTCGGTCTGGTAAGTCTTGACCGCGATGAACACCAGGTCGAACGGCTCGAGCCCGTCCGTCGACGTCACGACCCGCAGAGGCACCGTGATGGATTCGCCGCCTCCGGACTGCACGATCTGCAGTCCGTCCGTGTTGAGCAGATGCGCGCGGGCGGCGTTCGTTTCGAGAAGCGTCACATCCTCTCCGGCGCGCGTGAGGAATGCTCCCACGAGCCCACCCAGCGCGCCCGCACCGACGATGAGGACTCTCATCGCTCTGGTCGCTCCCGCCCGCTCGCGCCGATCATCGGTTTTTCCACGCCGGCCGGCGCTTCTCGAAGAACGACGCGAGTCCTTCGCGCACGTCTTCGGTCGCCATGAGTTCGCCGAGGAACGCGCGTTCAGCGGCAAGGCGCGCTTCTTCGAATGGCTGACCGAAGAGTGTTCGCGTCAACCGCACGTTCATCCGCATCACGAGCGGACTCGATCGCCGCAGGTCGGCGAGCACACCGCCTATCGCCGCCGGCAGCTCGGCTGACGCGATGACGCGTGACACCAGCCCCATCGCGAGCATCTCCGCCGCCGTGTACGTGCGCCCCGTGCATGTGATTTCGAGCGCGCGCCCGAGCCCGACGCGCGCCGGCAACGCCGTCACGCCAACCGGCGCGAAGAAGCCGAGCCGGATTTCCGGTTGGCCGAACGTGGCGCGATCGCTCGCGAGCAGCACATCGGCCATTATCGCCAGCTCGAACCCCGCACCCAGCGCGGCTCCGTCTACCGCCATCACGAGGGGCAGCTCGCTCGCCCCCAGTACGCGGAACAGCCGGCTGAACGCGGCAATCATCTCGGGTGCCTGCTCGGGTTGGTGCTCGCCGATGTCCGCGCCCGCGGAGAACGCACGACCATTCGCGCCGATCGCGACCCCGCAGAGGGACCGGTCCGCGTGCGCGAGTTCCAGGGCCTGGGTGAGCTGCAGCATCATCGCCGCGGTCAGGATGTTGAGCGGCGGTGCGTCGAGCGTCACGTGCGCGATGCCGTCGCGCACCTCGTATCTCACGACGCCCCCGCTGCCGGTCATCGGCGCCGCACTCCGTTCATGCGTACCTCTCGCGCTCATGCCAACTGGCCCCCATCCACTCTGATGACTTCTCCCGTGATGTGGCGTGAGGCTTCGCTGCACAAGAAGACGACGACGCGCGCAATGTCCTCCGGCTCGGCCATCCGCCCGAGGGGCGTCTCGGCGATCGCTCGCTCGAGGATAGCCGGCGGGAGTTTGGCCGTCATTTCGGTTCGCACCATGCCGGGAGCGACGCAGTTCACGTTCACGCCCTTCGGGCCCAGCTCGCGCGCGAGCGTGCGCGTGAGCGCGATGATCCCCGCCTTCGATGCGGCGTAATTCGCCTGCCCGGCCTTTCCCCGCAAACCGTTAATCGACGCGATGTTCACGATTCGCCCGTGCTGCTGCTCGCGGAACAAACCCGCCACCGCGCGACAGTACGCAAAACAGCCTTTGAGATTTACATCCATGACCTGATCCCACGCTTCTTCCGTCATCTTCCAGATCATTGCGTCGCGTGCGATCCCGGCGTTACACACGAGATGATCGAGCCGGCCGAGCGCCTCGACCGCGGCTGCGACCGCCTGCTCCGCCCCGGCGACATCCGATACGTCGGCGCGGATAGCGATCGACCGTCTCCCCGACCTGCCAAGCTCGTCGGCCAGGCTCTGCGCTTCATCGAACGCCCCTGATTCCACGAGCGCTACATCGCAACCGGCGCCCGCGAGCTCGCGCGCGATCGCTGCGCCAATGCCACGCCCGGCGCCGGTGACCAGCGCCGCCTGACCCGCGAGTTGGAGGCTCATGGAATTCGCGGCACTATGTGAGCGCGGCCCCGCAACCACCGCAATAGCTGAACTGCTCCGGAATTCCCTTCGCCCCACACTTGCCGCACGTCTTGCCGTATGGGCCCCAGAGGAACTCGCTGCTGCCCGCTCCGGCGGCTTTGCTCCGCAGTCCCATGAAATCCACTTTTCGCTTCTCCACGAACGCCTGCATCCCCTCGTAGGGCTCGAGCGTCGTGAAGTGCGTCGAAAGCCAGTCGCGCGCGTGCCCGACGGTGGCGTGCCACGACACTTCCTTCCAGTAGTTCACCTGCTGCTTGGTGTACCGCGTGCACTCGGGGAACTTCTCGAGCAGCTGCGCGACGAGCGTGGCGACTTCCTCGTCGAGCTTGGCGCGCGGCACAACACGGTTCACGAGTCCCCATTCAAGCGCCTTCGCCGCGGGGATGCGCGGATTGAGAAACAGCATCTCGCGCGCGCGGCGGTCACCCACGTGGATCGACAGCCACTGCGTCGCGCCGCCACACGCGACGCTCCCCACGCTCGTTCCAACCTGGCCGAGATACGTGTCGTCGGCCATCACCGCGAGATCGCACGCCAGCTGGGTCTCGTTGCCGCCGCCCACCGCGATCCCGTTGATGCGCGCGATCGTCACCTTGCCGCTGCGCAGAATGCTCTCGATGTACCTGGCGAAGAGCCCCATGTACTTGAAGTAGTCGTGCGGGCTCTTGGTGTAGATGCTCGCGTATTCCTTCACGTCGCCGCCCGTGCAGAACGCCTTGTCGCCGGCGCCCGTCAGGACTATCACTCCGACGTTGTCGTCGGTCGAGGCGTCGTCGATCGCAGTGATCAGCTCCTGCAGCGTGGACGTCGTGTAACAATTGAACGACTCGGGCCGGTTGATCGTGATGCGGCCGACCCAGTCTTTCTTCTCGTACAGGATGTCCTTGAATCCGAATCCGGCAGCCTCTTTCGGAGCGAAATAATTCATCACAAAGATCCTCTGGCTAGTCGTATGATTTTCAACGCCCGCTGACTTTCAGCACGATCGCGGCGGCGCTGTCGCCCGCCGCACAGCCGGTGAAAAGTCCATATCCTCCGCCGAGGGTCACCAGGTCTTCGATCAGCTCGATTATCGACCGAAGCCCTGTAGGCCCCTGTGGGTGCCCCCAGACGAGCGAGCATCCGTGGCGGTTCATCCGCTCGGCGTCGACCTTCAGCTCCCGCACGAGGTACACGTCATTCACGGCGAACGCGGTGTGCGTCGTGATGCTCGCCAGCGCATTCGCCTGGATTCCCGCGCGGTCGAGCGCAAGCTGGGCGGCGGGAACGACCGCCATCGGCATGAAACCCTTCTTGACGCGTGCCTGCCCGTATGAGAGGAGCTGCACGTCCACCGTGCCATTCTTCGCGAGAGAGCGGGCGCGGTCGCGGTCCGACGTGAGCAACATCGCGGCGTTGCCATCGGCGGGATGCGTCTGCGTGCCGTATGTGACCGTGCCCCCCTCCAGCACGGGCCGGAGTCCGGCGAGTCCCTCCGCCGTGGTCGGAAAGACACCCTGGTCCCCGGTTACCGTCGCGAGCACCTTCTTCCCTCTCGCGTCCTTGATCTCCACCGGCCCCAGCATGTAGCGCTTGAAAAACGCGCCGCCATCGGCACGCGCGCGCTCGTATTGCTCGTATCGGAGCAGCGCGATCTCATCCTGCGCGACACGCGTGATCCCGGCCTCGCGCGCCACGTTCTCCGCAGTCTGCAGCATCGAGCTCTTGGCGTACGGGTCGTGCCCGAAACTGTCGAGGACGATGTTCTCCGAGTCGCCCGAACCGCCCGGAGCGGCGGGATTCGGGTAGAACACGTGCGGACCGTTGCTCGTGCGGTCGGCGGTGGCGGCCAGATATGTGTGGGCGCTCTTCGTTTCGAGCTCCTGCGCGGCCTGCACCAGGCAGCGCACCGAAGTCGCGCACGCCTGGTTGATCGTCGGTCCACTCACGTGGCCGAGGCCCGCCAGTCCCGCGAACCACGGAGCGCCGTAGAACGAATGCTTGCTCGCGACGGTCGTGCCGAGGCAAAGACCGTCGATGTCGGCCGCCGCGACACCGCGCTCCGACAGGGCGCGTGCAGCCATCTCGGCGGCGAACGGAATCGGCGGCAGCGTAGCGAACGCTCCCTGCCACGCGCTGAACGGCGTGCACCAGTAACCGCCGTAGGGAATCCAGACATCATTGAACTGCACTGACAACCTCCTAACAAATGAATATCCCGAAAGCGCCGGCGCGGCGCCAGGAATCAGCTACTTCGTTTCGTGCGCCGAAGTCCGTCCAGCAGCAAATCACGCATCTCCTGCCCGATCTGCTCGACCGTCCCGTGCCGCGACGGGTCGTACCACATGAAAATCCAGTTCAGCATTCCGAAGATGAACAGCGACACGTGCCGGCTCTGCCTGGTCTCCCTCGTGCCTGCTGTGGGCCCGCCAATGACCTGCGCGACCACCGAAGCCATCAGCCGGTAGTAACGGCGGCGAATCTCCTCGACAATCTTGTACGGCTTTGGCCCCAGCGACTCCATCTCGAACGTGCATGCCTTGAGCTCGTTCGTGTGCCGCGAATAGAACCGCAGGTGGCCGGTGAGCAGCCGGGCAAGCCGTTCCTCGGGCGTGCCCGGCTGATCCGCGATCTTCTCCTGCTGCTCGAGCAGCGCGGCGAACGTGCGGTATTGCAGCTGAAAGAGCAGATCTTCCTTGCTCTCGAAGTAGTGGTACAGTCCGGCCAGACTCACGCCCAGGGCCGTGCTCAGGTCGCGCATCGACATCGCGCTGAACCCGTTTTTTGCGATGAGCGCGGCCGCCTTCATCAGCAGCCGGTCGAGCTTTTTCTGCGACGACGCGCGAACCAGGCGTGATGGACGTACCGCGTCGATGGGCAAGATGGGCGGTGCACTCATGCGCGGACTCCAGTGGCTGGGCCGTGCTTCGCCAGGCCGCGCAGGATCTTCTCGGGAGTGATGGGCAACTCGGTCACGCGGACGCCGCACGCATCGTAGATCGCGTTGGCGATCGCCCCGAGCACCGGGAGCAGGGAACCCTCCCCGACTTCCTTCGCGCCAAACGGTCCGTTGGGCTCGAAACTCTCGACCGCGGCCGTGTAAATCTCGGGTATCTCGTACATCGTCGGGATCAGGTAGTCGTGCAGGTTGGGATTCATTGCACGCCCTTTCGCATCGAACAGCGTGTCCTCGAGCAGCGTTTCGCCGAGTCCCATCACGATCGAGCCTTCCACCTGGCCATGGAATGTTATCGGATTGATTACCGTGCCGGCGTCGCTGAAGTCCGTCACGCGATCCACAGAGATTTGACCGGTCTCCAGATCCACCGTGACTTCCGCGATCGCGGTCGAGAAACTGTAGGCCGGCGACGTGCCGACGGCGCCTCCTTTGAAGTCTCCGCCGAGATTCTTCGGCGGTTGGTACGATCCTGTCCCGACGACCGGGCCTTGCCTCGAGAACGCGAGCCGCGCGGCCGCGGCCCAGTCCATTTCCACGGCGGGATCTTCCTTCACGAAGATCCGGCCGCCCCTCGCGACGAGCGACGCGGCGTCGCGCGACAACTCGGCGGCGGCGACCGCGACCACTTGCGCGCGCACCTTCGCCGCGGCGCGCTGAACGGCGTGGCCGGCCATGAGTGTCACTCGGCTCGAGTACGAGCCCAGATCCAGCGGACTCGTCGTCGTGTCGCAGTCCGCGAGCCACACCCATTCGTACGGCACCCCCAGTTCTTCCGCTGCCATCTGCACGAGTACGGTGTCGGACCCCTGCCCGATCTCCGCCGCGGCGATGTGCAACGATATGCCGGTGCCATCCTCGTGCACGCGGATGACGGCGTTCGAGTGCGGAAAGTCGGACCGATAAATCGGATATCCGGCGCCCGACACGAACCCTCCGCAACCGACCCCGATTCCCTTGCCGCGCGGCAGCTTCCCCTTCTTCTCGATCCACTTCGACGTGTCGCGCGCGCGCTCAAGCGTCGCCGTGAACTCACACGAGGAGATGTCGAGCGCGTTGCACGTGCGCGTGTTCGGCGTCATCGCGTTCCTGAGCCGGATCTCGATTGGATCGAGCCTGATGTCTTCCGCGATCATGTCGAGCAGCGACTCGAATGCGAACCGCGGCTGCGGCACGCCATGGCCACGGAACGCGCCCGATGCGGGCAGGTTCGTATAGACCCGCGTGCCGTCGTAGCGGTAGTTCGGCATCTTGTAGAGCGTGGGTAGCATCGAACCGGCGTAGTACGCTGTGATCACGCCGTACGACGTGTATGCGCCGCCGTCGAGCACGACGCGCTGCTCCACGGCGGTGATCGTGCCGTCCTGCTTCACGCCGATCTTCAGGTCGATGTACTGCTTGTGGCGCCCGCGGAAGTGCCTGAACATCTCCTCGCGCGAGTACTCCATCATCACCGGCCTGCCGGTCCGCTTCGCGAAAATCGCGGAGCAGAAATCGAGCGGCGTCGCCTCCGCCTTGGCGCCGAATCCACCGCCAACCGGCGGCCGGATCACACGGATGCTCCCCATCGGCATGCCGAGCATCCGCGACAGCGAACGATGGACGTAGTGCGGTGTTTGCGTGGACGTCCAGATCGTGAGGCGACCGGCGTGGTTCTCCCAGCGCGCGAGCGCCGCGTGCGGCTCCATCGGCGCCTGGTACGTACGGTTGCCGACGAACCGTTGCTCGCGGACGTGGTCCGCTTCGGCGAAGCCCTTTTCCACGTCGCCAAAGTGCCAGTCCACGCGCGTGTTGATGTTGCCGGCGTAGCGCGGCTTCTCGGGATGAATCACCGGTGCGCCCGGCGCCATCGCAGCCACCGGATCGAACACAGCAGGAAGTTCCTCGAATTCCACTTCTATCAGCTTGATGGCCCGCTCAGCGGTCTCCTCGTCCACCGCGGCGACCGCGGCGATCTCGTCGCCGACGTAGCGCACGAGATCCTTCGCCAGAAGCTGCTCGTCCTCGCGCGCGGGACTGACGCCGTACCACGTATCAGGTACGTCGGCGGCGGTGAGCACGTCCACGACGCCCGGCAACGCGCGGGCCTTGGAAACGTCGAGCCGCGTGATGCGCCCGTGCGCGATGGAACTGCCGAACATCTTTCCGTGAAGCATGCCTGGAAGCCGCAGATCGGCAGTGTACTTGGCGCGCCCCGTAACCTTGTCGGGCCCGTCGTACCGCGTGACGCCGTGTCCGACCACGGCATGGTCCCGCTGCTGGTCGCGCTCGCCGTGGGCGTGCGGCCGTGCGTCGAGCGTCACTCCATCATATTCCTTCCACCCCTCGACCGCGCTGACCATCCGGCCGTACGCACCGCACCGGCAGAGATTCCCGCTGAGCGATGTCTTGATGTCTTCGCGTGATGGATCGGGATTTCGGTCGACGAGCGCTTTCGCCGACATCAGGGCGCCACTCGTGCAGTATCCGCACTGGAGCGCGCCGTGCTTGACGAACGCTTTCTGAAGCGGGTGCAGATCACCGTCGCGTGCGAGTCCCTCGACCGTAACAATACTCTTCCCGTTCGCGGCCGCGGCGAGCATCAGGCACGACGCCACCGGTTCCCCCTCCACCTGCACGGTGCACGCGCCGCAGTCCCCCGCGCCACACCCCCGCTTTGCGCCCGTGAGATCGAGTTTGTCCCGCAGCACCGCGAGCAGCGTCGCATTCGGCCGAACGGCAAGCGCGCGGTCTTCGCCGTTCACATTCAAGCGGATCATCAGCTCGCCGCTCATTGCGCCGAACCTGCCGCGCGTGCCACGGCCTCGTGGAGCGCCCGCCGAGCGAGAACGCGGACCAGTTCTGTCCGGTACTCGGCCGATCCGCGCACATCGCTGATAGGCAGCGCGTCCTCCGCGCACAACGCGCCCGCCCGCTCGAAAAGCGCATCGGACGGTGGCTCCCCTTCGATCAGAGCGGCAGCCCGCGCGGCGACGAGCGGCGTCGGCGCCACCGCACCGAGCGCGATGCGTGCCCCCGTGATTCGCCCCTGCTCGAGCGTCACCCGCGCCGCCACCGCCGCGACCGCGAGCGCCGGGCCGCGCCGCCGGGCGAAGCGTTGGTAGCTCGTGCCCGAGTGCGGCGGCTGCACGGGCACCACGATCTCGACCAGCACATCTCCCGCGTCGAGCGCGGTCTTGCGCGCCCCGGTGAAAAAGTGCTCGGCGTCGAGCTCGCGGGCGCCCAGCGTGCCGGCTAGTCGCACGCGAGCGGCGCACACGATGGCGGCCGGCGGAGTGTCGGCACACGGCACCGCGCGGCAGAAGTTCCCGCCGATCGTCGCCATGCTTCGGATCTGCGGGCTGCCGATCGCGCGCGCGGCGTCAGCGAGCGCCGGGAGGCGCGCGCGCACGATCGGCGACGCGGCGACCTCGGCGATGGTCGTGAGCGCGCCGATCCGCAGCAGCCCGTGCTCCTCCGAGATTCCCCGCAGTTCGCGGATGGTGTCGAGCGCGATCAGGTGTTGCGCCGTCTCCCGCTCGCGCTGATAGTCCGGGATCAGTTCCGTCCCGCCGGCGAGAAACGCCGCGTCGCTGCCGTACTGCCGGCCCAGCGCGCACGCCTCGGCCAGTGTCACCGGCCGGTGATAGGTGATCGCCGCGATTGTCACCCGACCCGCCTTCTCAGGACTGACACGACTACGCGTGCGCGATGGCCCACGCGACGCCCCCCTGGCCCAGCTTCCGGTACCGGAATCCCCCGCACAGCGCGGCACCGATCGCACCGGCGAAAATCGCGTCCTCGTGCGTCACCACGTCGAACGGGACGCTGGTCTTGGCCGCTTTCTTGGCCAGCCCGTCGCGCAGCGCGCCCAGCAAGCCGATGTCCGAGGCGAGCCCTCCGCTGACGAAGGCCGGGCCGTCGAACTGGAGCGACCGCAGCAGGCGCACGAAACGGTCGGCCATGCTCTCGTGCACGCCGCGCAGAATGTCCTGCGTCGTTATTCCCCGCGACACCATGTTGATGACATCGGTCTCCGCCAGCACCGCGCAGATCGAGCTCACCTTTTCCGGCTGCTTCGCCTCCAGCGAGAGCGGGCCGATCTCGTCGTGCGACACGCCGAGATAGCGGGCGATGTTCTCGAGGAACTGACCGGAGCCCGACGCGCACTGGCTGGTCATCTTGTAGTCCAGCACGCGTCCGCGCGCGTCCATCGCGACGGCGCGGGTGTGCAGCGCGCCCACGTCGAGAACCGCGCGCGCGCGGGGATCGAGATACAACGCACCCCGTGCGTGTGTCGTCATACCGTAGAAGTGCCCCGTCGCGAACGGGAAATCCGCTCCCTCGCCGGTCGTGGCGATGTAGTGGATCTCGTCCACGTTCGCCGCCGACACCGCGGCCTCGAACACCTCGTCCACGACCTTGGCGACTTCGCGGCGCCGGATGCGCACCGACTCTTTCGCGATGACCGTCTCTTCCACGTCGCCGTCCGTTCGCATCACGGCCACCTTCACTGCGCCGCTGCCAACATCGATTCCCGCGCTGACGTGTGTCATGCGGCTATCCGGCTGGCGAAGAGCGCCGCGCCCAGCGCGCCGGTGTAGATGCTGTCCGGTGAGATATTGAGCGTCCTCTCGCCGTAGTTTTCTCCGACGAGGTCACGAATTGCATGTACCGCGGCGGGATTCTTGGCCACGCCCCCCGTGAAGGTGAACTCGTCGGATACACCCCCGGAGCGCGCCAGCAGGCTCATCGCGCGAATCACGATCGCGCGGTGCAATCCCGCGAGAATGTCTTCCCGCTTCTCTCCGAGCCCGAGGCGTTCGCGCAATTCCGCGCCGGCGAACACGGTACACGTGGAGTTGATCTTCACGCACCGCTTCGATTGCTCGGCCAGCGGCCCCAGCTCGTGGAGGCCGAGATTCATCTCGTCGGCGATGTAGCCGAGGTAGCGCCCGCAACCCGCGGCGCACCGATCGTTCATCTGGAAGTTAGTGACGATGCCCTGCGAATCCACCTGAATCGCCTTCGTGTCCTGACCGCCGATGTCGAGCACCGTGCGCGTGCCCGGGAACATCGCGTGCGCGCCGAGCCCGTGACACAGGATCTCGGAGCGGATCTGCTCCTTGGGGAACGGAAGGCGCGCGCGCCCGTACCCGGTTCCCACCGTATACGCCGGTGCGAGGTCTTTGGCCACCGCGTACTCGACCGCGTCGGCAAGGCCCGGAGGGTTGCCCACGCGCCGCAGCGCGTCGCCAATATGATCGCGGAAGTCGAGGTCGAGCGGCTCGTTTTCCACGCGAATGATGCACTTGTCGTACACGCCCACAAGGCGGTCGAAGCTGACGCCGGCCGGATCGGCGATCTGCTCGGCGATGCGCATGAATGCCGAACCAGCCGCGTCGCGAAAGAAGTCCGAGCGCAGCATCGGCGGCTGTTTGAACCGTTGCTCTTCTTCCAACGCGATCCGCCCGCAGATCTCCTCGATGCTCGTCCTGAACCCCGGCTTGAGGTGCTCCGGTGCCGACCGTTCGCTCTCTTCGAGCATCAGCTGCTCGAGCCGGCGCAACTGCTGAAGTATCTGCTCCATCACGAAGGCGCGGCGCAGACGGCTCACCATCGCCACGGTCTCTGTGGCCTGGACCTGCTGCTCGATAAGTCCGAACCGCGCGTTGATGAACCCCTCGGTCTTCGCGACCGCGGCCGCGAGGTCGTAGTTGGAGCGGGAGTTCGTGATACCGCGACCTAGCACCTCGTTATTCTCGTCGAGAATGACGGCCTTCGTCGTGGTTGAGCCGAGGTCGATACCAACCACGCAACTCATGCCGTCTTCCCCAATCGCCGCGCGTCGATCATCTGGAAATAGCTCTCCAGCCGGTTCTTGATGTTCGCGGCGGAGAAATAGCGCGGATCCACGAGATCTGACTCGATGAATGCCCCCGGTATGCCGGTGCGCTTCTCGACTTCGCGAAGAATCATTAACTGGCCCGCCGAAAACGAGTTGCACGACTTCACCGAGTTGATCAGGAATCCATCGGCCTGATACTCCTCGATGTAGCGCGAAATCATCTCGATCCGGGAGGGCAGGTTCAGGTTCGTGTAACACCCGCTGCAGTAGTCTGCGAGCGTGCCGAGCGGATCGTCGGGATTGTGCCTGAAGCCGAAGTCGTACGTGCCACCGACCTTCGTGTACGTGGACGCGACCACCACGGCCTTCTCGTCGGAGAACATCTTCCAGAAGTCGCGAAAGGAGGTCCAGTTCGGCGGGCCCTCGACCACCAGCCGGTAACGCTCGCCCTCGAGTGGTCCGTCCGGTGTGATGGGGCCCAACCCCAGCGCCGCGCGTTCCTCGACCTCCTCTCGCAGCGCGCGGTAGTACTCGACGCCTTCCTCGGTTCCGCGGAATGCGCTGAAGATCGGGCCTACGTAATAAACGGTCCCGAAATAGCCATCGATCGGACTCGGCCTGTTCTTTCCCGACTGCAGCACGGCCACCAGGTCGTCTTCGGCTTTCGCGGAGAGCGCGAGATGGTGGCGCAGCTTGTCTTCGTCATACTTGCGCCCAGTCGCCTTTTCGAGCGCCGGAATCACCTGCTCCTTGAGCTGCCGCAACATGTAAGTGCGGTGCTCCGGTTCGAGCACGCCGTCCCCCTGGTAGGGAACGTGGAACATGACCGTCGGGCAGTCATATTCCTCGCGCAACAGCTCGAACCACTTCATGAACGTGTAGCAGCCCGTGTACGAGAGGAGCAGCAGATCGGGCTTCGGCAGCTTCATGCCGCCCGGACCGATGTTTCCCGAGCGCATCATCCCGATGTCGCACTTCACGTAGGTGCACACGTCCTCGGAATGGCCGGCGCGCTCCGCCTCGGCGATGTAGTCGCCGGAAAGCTTCCGCATGCCGGACTGCAGCGCGTTGATCTCCGGCAGCACCGGAAGCGCGCCAAACGACCGGATTAATTCAGTGAGGTTGCCGGGCACGAACGTGTAGACCACCGGCTCGCCCGTCTCCGGAGCGCGCGCCAGCCGCTCGAAATGATTCGCGATCATTTCCTTTTGCAGTACCATCGAGCGGTCCTTCAGCGCTTCAGCCATCAGGCGGCCCCCCAAAGCTTGATCGAGTCGGCGAACGTTCCGGCTTGTTCGCGGAACTGCTGGAATTGCCCCGTGTTCTCGGCGTACTTGAACGCGATGCACGGGATACACGCCTTTTCGGCACCGCCGCGAAGCATCGGCTGATCGAGCAGCGCCGGGTCGCAGAAGCTCGGCGTCGCGAAGATGATCCCGTCTGCGTTGGCGGCGGCGACGCAGTCCTTCATCAGCCGCTTCTTGCCGAGCGGGTCGCTCTCGAAAAGCACCGACGACTTCTGGTCGTTGGAGACGAACGCTTCGGCCAGCGCGCGCACCGGATCGCCGTCGAGCGGCACGTCGCGCGTGAGGAAGCGATTGCCGAGCAGGAAGTCGTCGTCCACGATGTAGCAGCCGGCGCGCTCGATCGACATGATCAGGCCGAGCGGGGGCTGCTCGCAGAAGGCGCCAACCACCACCACGCGGCTGTTGTCCCGCGGGCGCCTGGGGTCCGCCTCCACGGCGGCGAGATAACCGCGCGCCATCGCGATGAACTCGTCCGCGGGGATCATCTCGCCTGCCCGCAACAACACGTACAGCTCTTCGGTGGGCACGTCCCACGGGCGCTCACGCCGCGCGGTGTAGAGCGCGCGCACCATCGTCCGGGTTTCGTTGTAGAGATCCACCGACGCGCGCAGCTCGGCGTCCGTCGGGTGATGCCCTGAGACCTCGCCGAGGTCGTGCACCAGGCGCCGGAGCTCGCTCTCCCAGAAGTCCGCCGCCGCGCCCGTGTCGGGAGTCTGCGGCACGTCGATGTAGCGCACGTACGCCTCGGGGTAGAGCAGCTTCCACATACCCGAGAGGTTGCGGATCACGTCGCACGTCGACGGGAACAGAACCGCAGACAGCATGTCGAATCGCCCGGACTGCGCCAGCTCGATGACCGACCGTGGCAGATGGCAGATGTATGACTGGTAGAAGGCGTCGCCGCGGATGATCTCGAGCCGGTCGCCTCCCCCATGGATGCCGACCGGCAGCATGCCGCACGCGTGGATGATCTCGCGCGGCGCATAGACGGGGAGGTAGCCGACCGCCTTCCGGCCTGGGTGCCCGGTCAGCCAGCGGCTGACCGCCCCGAAGTCGAGGTCGTCGTAAATGCCGCGGGCCTTTTCCACAAGCGTGGCGCGCGACGGAGCTTCTCCAGAGGCCATTCCTACCACCCCCCCCCTCGAATTTCGAACGATCGTTCGATATACTACATATGGTCTTTACCGAGGGCCGGTGTCAAGAGCCAATGGCGACAACCGCGCCCCGGGCGCGGTTGAGCCCCACTGCAACGGGAGGAATTCGGCTGTGGGATACGCCTTCAAGGATTTCCAGATCGACAAGATCGGAGTCATCGGATCGGGGCAGATCGGGCCCGACATCGCGCTGTATTTCGCCAAGGCGCTGTACGCCCGCGATGTTCCCGTCGTCGTCGTTGACGTTTCTACCGAGGCGCTCGAGCGCGGAGGCGCCAAGGTGGACCAGAAAATCGCCAAGGGGCGCGAGAGCGGCGCATTCACCCCGGAGGCGGCCGAGCGCATGGGGCGCCTGCTCTCCTTCACCAGCGACTACGAGCAGCTGCGCGGGGCGAGTCTCGTCATCGAGGCGGCCACCGAGAACCTCGACGTTAAACGCCGCATCTTCGCGCGACTCGAAGAGCTGTGCGGGTCCGAGGCGATTCTCGCGTCGAACTCATCGCACATCGAGCCCGACGAGCTGTTCTCCGCGCTCGGTCCGGATGCGCGCGCTCGCGCGCTCGTCATTCATTATTTCTTCCCGGCCGACCGCAACCCGCTCGTGGAGATTGTGCCGGGCCGCGAGACCGCCCCGGCGCTCGTTGACTCGTTGATGGCGCTGTACGAGGAGATCGGCAAAGTTCCGGTCCGGGTCGGCGGGCGGTATGGCTTCGCCGTGAACCCTGTGTTCGAAGGGCTATTCCTCGCCGCGGCCCTCGCGGTGGAAGAAGGATTGGGGTCGACGAAAGAGGTCGATGCAGTCGCCCGCACTGCCCTTGGCCTCGGCGTGGGCTCGTTCACGGCGATGAACCTCACGGGCGGCAATCCGATCACCGATCACGCGCTCGATGAAATGACATCGAAGCTCGGACGCTGGTGGCGCTCCCCGCGGCTGATGAAGGAAGCGATGGCCTCGGGTAAACCATGGGACGTTCCCAGGCGCGACGAGAAAGTCGTGCTGCCGCCGGCGCGGGAGGATCGCATCCGCGACCTGATGCGTGGCGCTTACTTCGGTCTCGTGGGCCAGATTCTCGACAGCGGGATCATCTCCCTTGCCGACCTCGAGATCGCGGTCGAAAACGGGCTCGCTATGCGGGCGCCGTTCGAGTTCATGAATGAGCTGGGGGTCGGCACGGCACTGGCGCTGGTCGAAGCGTACGCCGCGGGCCACGCCGGCTTTGCCGTTCCGCGCTGTATCTCGGAGCAGGCGCGCGACGGACATCCATTTCGCATCTCTCACGTGCTCCGGCGCGACGCGGGCAACGTTGCCGTGCTCACGATTCGGCGCCCGCGCATTCTCAACGCGCTCAACGAAGACGTGTTCGAGCAGCTTTACGAACACTTCGTCGCATTACGTTCGGACCCGAGAATCGCAGCCGTAGTGCTGACCGGTTTTGGCACGAAATCGTTCGTCTCCGGCGCCGATGTGAACTTCCTGGCGCGGATCGAGAGTCCGGTGCACGGCACGAAGACAGCGGACCGTTCGAAGCGCGCCGGGAATCTGATCGAGCAGCTGGGGAAACCCGTCGTGTGCGCGCTCAACGGCTCGGCGTTGGGAGGGGGCAATGAGCTCGCCATGTGCTGCACCGCGCGCGTCGCGCGCAAAGGTCTCGCACTGGCGGCCGCACAACCCGAAGTGAACCTCGGCATCATCCCCGGCGCTGGTGCGACCCAGCGCCTCCCGCGTCTGGTCGGCATGGAAAAGGCCGCGGAAATGCTGCGCACGGGGCGTGGTCTGTCGGGGCCGGATGCGGTTGCCTGCGGCTTGATTCGCGAAGAGGTTGACGGCGACGTCGTGGACAGGGCGATCGAACTCGCGCGGGCCGCGGCCCGCGGCGACGTCACGCTCCCGGTGATCGATCCAGGTCCGATGGCGACGCCCGCGGAACTTCCCCCGGTCGAGCTTGGCCACAGGAGCCGCGCCATCGACGGACTTCTGTGCCGCGCACTGCTCGAAGGATGCAACCAGCCCCTCGCCGATGGCCTGCACTTCGAATCGGAGATGTTCGGAGAGTGCTGTGCGGCCGAGGACATGCGGATCGGCGTGGGGAATTTCCTCGCCAACGGCCCCCGGTCGAAAGCAGAATTCGTGCATCGCTGACGCGGCTCGCCGCGCGCAGCGATCAGGCTGACGCCGCTACGGTCTCCGGTTCCACGCCGACACCCGGCGCGGGATTGATCCGCGCGACCCTGCTTGCCGTGTCTCGAGCCGCGTCCCGGATGCGGTCGAACTGCCTGGATGCGATCCAGTCCGGCTGCGCCATCCACGATCCGCCACACGCGACCACGCTCTTGAGCGCGAGATAGCTCTCGAAGTTTGCGGCAGTGAGTCCGCCACTGGGGTTGAACTCGACGCCGAAGAACGGTCCGGCCAGGAGCTGGAGGTACGCGACGCCACCCAGCGTCTCGATCGGCCACAGCTTGAGCAGGTTCAGGCCCGCCTCGAGCGCGGCTTCGATCTCGGTAGCAGTGGCGACACCGGGATAAACGGGAACG
>JBKJKB010000065.1:0-2771 GCA_046597675.1 Gemmatimonadaceae bacterium | reverse complement strand
GCCGCGCTCATGGCCACTGTTGGTCTGGTCAGTCGCGCAGTCTCATCGGCGTTCCCCAACCAAGGCCTGAGTGTCTGGCATTCCGTCGGGGAGGCCGCTTTCCAAGAGGTTCCGCATCTTCATTTCCACGTCCACCCAAGACTTCTTGGCGACCAACTCCTTCGCGTCTACCCGAGTTCGCCAGCAACACCGGACAGACGTACACTTGACGTTAATGCCGCAACACTCCGGTCGCACCTGATAGATGCGGCGGCACAAATCTAACCAATCCTCGTTCAAGGCGTGGAGCGCCAGTTTGCGTGGGCGGTTACAGTTTCGCGCAGATGGTGTTTCGTTGTTGGCGCATTGCTGGACGCGATCGGCGTTCTGCCGGGCGCAGCGATTGAACTTGAGCCGGGAGGCGCCGTCAGAGCGCCACCTTCTGGAGATGCGCAGATCACGCCTACTTTGGAGAGGCGATGCGAGGCTGGATTGCGGGTCTGATCTTGGCGGTTGGGTTACTCGGATCAGATGCCGGGTTCGCCCAGTCGGCTGACTTGGCAGCGGAGCTTTCGTCGAGCCCGACAACCGGATTGGCGGTGGGCTCCGAACTGATCGTGACTGCAACGGTGCGAAATGTTGGACCAGACACCGCTTCGTCGGTGTTTGTCCTACTCGGCTCGCCCCCCGCTGGCCCGGAAGGATTCTACTTCGACATCGTCGGGGTCGAATCGGGGGCCTGCACGGTCGACTCCCTCGACTTCGAGCCTCCGACCTTCAACGGCTATTGGACGCTGGCGTCTCTCGCCGCAGGCGGTTCCTCTACTTGCGTCATTCGCTTGCGCGTTCGAACGGCACCGTCAGCGCGATTGACGTTGTTGCAGTTGGTCGTCAACTCCAGCACAACCGATCTAGCCCCTCAGAACAATTCCGCCACGACGGGCTTCACCTTTTCAACGCTCAGCACAGGCGTCGTGCGCATCCCGTCCTTGGGGCGCGACGCCATGGTGCTCTTCATTCTGGGAGCGGTATCGATTGCCGCGCTCACGTTGCGTCGGGAGAAGGGATCGTGATTCGAATCGTGATCACGGTTGGCTTGGCCATGCTTTCCGCACAACCTCGGCCCGTTCTCAATCGCTGATTTTGCTGCGACGCTACGTGAAGTGCGTGTCCCAGTCCGTGCGGGGCAGGTCAGGGCCGCAGCCCGGGCGTCCTGGAAGACTCAGGAACCTGCCTGCTTCAAGGCTCCGATGCAGCCAGATAGCCAGTCTCGATACCTTGCCAAGGAAGTCACGTTATCGCCCACTCTCACAAGATGCTTGGCTTCGCTGACCCGATCTTGCTCGGGTACGCTTACCTCAACAACGGCGGGCACCCCGCCTACCGATAGGCACTTGAATGCTCCCTCCCGTGCTTCGTTTTGTTCTCGTCGCCGCTCTCTGTTTGAGCGCGGCCACCGCTCACGCGCAAACGGCACCAAGCGTCGAAGTAACGCCTGCGCAACCTGTCGCGGGCGAACCGGTCTATGCCGTCTATGATCTCGGACATACGTGCACGGGCCAGGTCGATTTGGCTGCGACCCAAGTTGAGTTCGAACAGGGAACGATCTCGGTTCGGCTCAAACTGCGGCCGGACTTTCTGGAAATCGGTTGCGACTCGACCTTCAGGCAGGCCATAGAACTGGGTCAGTTTCCCGCCGGAGCGTATCGCGTCTCGGTCGGGTTCGCAGAGTTTCCCAATCCGCCGCACACCATATCTGCAGCCGCAACGCGCGCGGAAGCCAGTTTCCTGGTCGCCGCGGTCACTAGTCCCAATCGTCCGCTGAACAATGTTTCAGGCATGTGGTGGTCGCCGCTCGACTCCGGGTGGTCGTTGTCGCTCTACCAGCAGCCCGATCGTCGTCTTCTTGCCTCCTGGGCGACGTACGACAACTCGGGCGCGGCCGTCTGGTTCTTCCTGTTGCCGGGCGAATGGACCGCACTCAACACATACGAAGCTCCCATCGCCAAAGCCACCCACGGTCCGTTTTATGGGCGTCAATTTTTACTGGGGCAACTTCCCGCCATGGTCCCTGACGCGGAGATTGTGGGCACCGCTAGGCTTTTTTTCAGCCTCAGCGCACCGGTCGGCGCGGATGGTTCATTCGCGTATACCGTCTCAGGCGTCAGCACCGTTCGGCTGATTCAGAAGTTCACCTTCTAGTCGATCTCGCCCGCGAGACGATTACGAATTTGCAGCGCGGAGTGAGTGATCCGAATGCCATTGCCTCACCGCCGCGCGCCACTCAAGAGGTTTCGTTCACCGCGGTAATTGCGCATGGCGGCGGGTCAGATCCCGGATTCGCCGCCACACCCTGGTCCTGACTCCGGTGCACCCATGAATCCCTTGCTTCTATTCTTCTTCCTGTCCTTGATCGTGTTGACGACGTCGCCGGGCCTCGCGGCGCCAGTGGAGATTCCTTGCAGTCAGTGCCCGCGCACGCAGCGACCGCCCGCACCCGAGAGCGGGTTCTGGTACAACCCGTTGCAACCGGGGACCGGCTTCAGCCTCGAACTTCAGCGACGCACGCTGGCCGGCGCGTACTTCGGCTACACGCCGCAAGGGCAGCCGCTGTGGTTCACCTTCAGCGGCAATCTGCAGCGCGCCGGGGCGACCGACATCCATGCCTGGAGCGTGGACGCGGAGCTCTATCAGTACGCGGGCGGCGCCTGCCTGGGCTGCCCCTATTCGGCGCCCAACGCGCAATCCGTGACCCGGTTGCGCATCGAGTTCCTGCAGCGCAGCCTGGCGCG
>JBKJKB010000389.1:0-3066 GCA_046597675.1 Gemmatimonadaceae bacterium | reverse complement strand
AGTCACTAGTCACCTATATTTCCCCGGGCCAGAAGCATGAGGATGCAACCATGGCTCTCCCCCTGACGGAAGTCAGTCAATCGCAGCCCCCCGGACTCACGACCACCAAGGCGCCCTTCATCGAAGAGGCCGTGGGTCGTGGCGAGCTGTACATCCACCAGCCATACGAGCTGTACAGCGACGCCAACCATGAGGCCTGGCAGCGGCTGTACGCGCGGATGCACGATCGCTGGCTGAAGTACGCGAACCACCGTTTCCTGCAGGGACTCGAGACGCTGTGCCTCACGCCCGACCGGATTCCGCGGCTCGAGGACGTCAACAAGTTCATGGCTCCGCGGACCGGGTTCCAGGCGAAGCCCGTGAGCGGCTACGTACCGCCGTTCCTCTTCTTCGACTGTCTGCGTCGGCGCGAATTCCCGACCACGATCACGATCCGCGACGGCGCGACGCTGGATTACCTGCCCGAGCCGGATATCTTCCACGACATCGCCGGCCACGTCCCGATGCACACGGACAAGGCGTTCGCCGACACGCTCGTGCGGTTCGGCGAATCCGCGCACACCGCCGTGCGGCGCGTGCAGGACATCCGCGACAAGGACGAGCAGGCGCGCCGCACCACCAGCATCATCAAGGCGATGGCGCGCTTCTTCTGGTTCACGATCGAGTTCGGACTCATGCGGTCGGAAGACGGCAAAGGTCTCAAGGCCTACGGCAGCGGCTTGCTCTCCTCGTACGGCGAGCTCGCGCACAGCGTCGATTCACCGACCGTGCAGCGCTATCCGATCCAGCTCGAGTGGGTGGTCAACCAGTACTTCGAGATAGATCACTACCAGCCACTGCTCTTCATCGTCGAGGACTTCGAGCACCTGTTCGATCTCGTCGGCCAGCTCGAGCAGTGGATGCAGCAGGGGAAGCTCGACAACGTCTCACCCGGCGAGCCGGCGCTCAGCGACGCCGACATTCGCAGCTTCATCGAGGCGACGGTCTAAGGCTACTCCGGCTCGAGCTTCAGCACCGCCGAGTTGATGCAGTAGCGCGTGCGCTCGGGTCCCGGTCCATCGGGGAATACGTGGCCCAGGTGAGCGTCGCACGCGGCGCACGTCACTTCCGTCCGCCGCATCCCGTGGCGCACGTCGTCCACGGTCTTCACGTTCTCCCCCGCGACAGGCTTCGTGAAGCTCGGCCACCCGGTCCCGGAATCGAACTTCGCCTCTGACCGGAACAGCTCGGCGTTGCAGCACGCGCAGCGATAAACGCCCGGCTCCTTCGTGTCATGGTACGCGCCGGTGAACGCGCGCTCCGTTCCTTTCTCGCGGGCGATCCGGTACTGCTCGGCCGTGAGCTCTTGCCGCCATTCGCCCTCGCTCTTGCGCCTGGATTCAGGCATTCCGTGGACTCCCCACTCCGAGCGCGCTGGTGGGTACGGTCTCGACTTCTAGCGGCGCTCCGTTCCGGCGAACTACGTAGGCCTCCATCGCGAAATACTCCGGCAGTCCCAGCCGGTCCACGAGATGCGCGGTGTTGCGATTGCGACCTTCGACTCGTTGCCAGAATTCCCGCTCGTCCTGACCCGGGAACGGCGCGCGATCCTTCTGCGACTGATGCTGGAAGATCGCCGTGATCTTGGCACGCAGCTCGTCCTCGGACAGCGGGACGAGCACGTCGGCGTCGCTCACGCTCCATTCGTGCCACGCGCCGCGGTAGTACCACATCTCCGGCGTCTCGCCGCGATATGACGCGAGCGCGCGCTCGACCGCCTCGAGGCACATGCGGTGTGTGCCATGCGGGTCCGAGAGATCGCCGGCCACGAAGATGAGCTCCGGCCGAAATTCCTCCAGCAGATCGAGGACGATGCGTACGTCCTCCTCGCCGATCGGATCCTTTCGCACCTTGCCGGTCTGGTAGAACGGCATGTTCAGGAAGCGAGCCTGATCGCGTCGCATTCCGAACGTCCTGATGCCGGCAACCGCCTCCGCCTCACGAATCGTCCGCTTGAGGATCAGAACCTCCTCGCTGTCGACCTCGCCGGGATGCTTGGCGTCGAGGAACTTCTCGATCGTGGCGAGTCTCGTGGGCGTGGCCGGCTCGGCGACGCCGAGCTCGAGTCCCGCGCGCCGAATGAAATCCACGTACCGCCGCACTTCGTGATCGAAGACGGCGATGTTCCCTGAAGTCTGGTACGCCACCAGGATGTCGTTGCCGTTCTGGTGGAGCTTGTGCAGGATGCCGCCCATCGAGATTACGTCGTCGTCCGGGTGCGGCGAGAAGACGATGATGCGCTTCCCCGTCGGCAGCTTGCTGCGGCCGCGGATCTTCGATACCAGCGCGTTGAACACTTCACCGTTGAGCGGACCGGCCGAGCCGTAGCGAGCGAGCAGCGAGCTGAGATGGTGCTCGCGGTAGTCGAGCGAATCGAGCTTGAGGACCGACTTCTCCGTCACTTCGCTCAGCCAGATCACCGCCTCGATCTCTCTCGCGCGCGTCCACTGGACTTCCCCCACCACCCACGGCGTCTTGACGCGCGTGAGATCGGCGGCCGCCGCTGGATCGAGGTAGAACACCGCGTTCGCATGCTGCTGCAGATACGTGGCGGCGACATCGGGATCGGGCTCGCCTTCGACCGCGCGCAGGACGATCTCCGACTTGTGCTCGCCGGTGGCCACGAGCGCGATCTCGCGCGCCTCCATGATCGTGGCGACGCCCATCGTGATCGCCTCGGTGGGGACGTTGTCCTCACCGAAAAAATCGCCGGCGGCGTCCCGCCGCGTCACCGTGTCCAGCGCGATGCGCCGCGTGCGCGATTCAATTCCCGAGCCCGGCTCATTGAAGCCGATGTGTCCCGTCTTGCCGATGCCGAGGAGCTGCAGGTCTATCCCGCCCGCGTCGCGGATCGCCTGCTCGTAGGCGACGCACTGCTCATCGACTTCCTCGCGCGACACGTCGCCGCGCGGGATGTGCACGTTCTCAGGGCGGATGTTGATGTGCGAGAACAGATTCTCCCACATGTACCGGTGATAGCTGTGGATGCTGTCCGGCCGCATGGGGTAGTACTCGTCCAGATTGAAC
>JBKJKB010000307.1:0-3226 GCA_046597675.1 Gemmatimonadaceae bacterium | reverse complement strand
TCGAGCATCACGTCGCGATAGCTGATCGTCTCGTACAGCTTCGCATCGGGGTGCTTTCTCGGATCCGCCGAGTACACGCCGTCCACGCCGGTGGCTTTGATGATGACGTTGGCCTTCATCTGGATGGCGCGGAGCGCGGCCGCGGTGTCTGTCGAGAAGTACGGGTTCCCCGTGCCGCCCGCGAAGATGACGGTGCGCGCCTGCTCGAGGTGGCGCATGGCTCGTCGGCGGATGTACGGCTCCGCCACTTCTTCCATCCGGAGCGCGGTCATGACGCGGGTTTCCACGCCGCGGCGCTCGAGCACGTCCTGCATCGCGAGCGCGTTGATCACCGTGCCGAGCATTCCCATGTAATCGGCGCCGACCCGGTCCATTCCCATCTTGGAGAGCTGCGCGCCTCGCACGATATTGCCGCCGCCAATCACGAGTCCCACGCCCGCGCCCATCTCGACGATGTCGGCGATCTCACCCGCGAGGCGGTCGAGGACGTCCATGTCGAACCCGAAGCCCTTCTCGCCGGCGAGCGCTTCGCCGGAGATTTTGAGCAGGACTCGCGAATAGGCTAGTGGTGGCATGAAGACGGTGCCTAGTGACTAGTGACTTGCAACGGCGGAACCGCGCGGATGCAAAAGGATGTTAGTAGTTGACCAGTGACTAGTCACTAGTCACCAGTCACTCCTCTCCCATCTGGAACCGGACAAACCGCCGCACCTGGATGTTCTCGCCGACGCGCGCGGAAGCTTCCTTCACCAGTTCGCCGATGGTCTTCTTCGGCTCCCTGATCCACGGCTGACTCAGGAGAGCGACTTCCTTGTAGTAGGACTCCACTTTCCCTTCCACCATCTTCGCGATGATGTTCTCGGGCTTTCCGCTCTCGCGGGCCTGCTCCTCGAAGATGCGCTTCTCCCGCTGCACCGCGTCCGCGGGAACGCCGTCCTTGTCCACGGATAGCGGGGCCGCGCTCGCGATGTGCAGCGCGATTTCCCGGGCGAGCGTCTTGAAGTCGTCGGTTCGCGCGACGAAGTCCGTCTCGCAATTGATCTCGACCAGCACGCCGACCTTGCCGTTGTGGTGGATGTAGCTGGTGATCTGACCTTCGCTGGTCTGCTTGCCCAGCCTCTTGTCGGCTTTCGCGATCCCCTTCTTGCGGAGGTTCTCGGCGGCCTGCTCCATGTCACCCTTCGTCTCCTCCAACGCGCGCTTGCACTCCATCATTCCCGCGCCGGTGCGCTGGCGAAGCTCCTGAACGTTCTTTGCTGTAAACGCCATTGTCGTGTCCCTATGCTTGCGGCGGAGCAAGGCTCCGCGGGTTGTCTATTGCAACGACGCCGCCGACAAGCTGCCGGCGGCGTCCGTGAATCTAACTCCCATCTGCCCGCCATGGCGGCGGGCGCAGTGAGCTACTCGGCTACCGCCTCATCGCCACCCGCATCGCCGGCTTCTCCGGCTTCTCCCGCATCTCCCGCATCGCCGGCATCTCCGGCATCTCCCGCATCGCCGGCTTCACCAGGCTCGCCACCAATCTTGAGACGCGCCGCGATTGCCTCGGGCTTCGCCCGCCGCTTCCGCGGACGCCGCTTGCGTCTGCGCTCGGACTCGCCTTCGGGCTCGGCACCGCGATCGGAGCTGTACGTGTACGACTCCGCTTCCTCGACTTCCTCGCGCACCGGAGCTTCGCGACGGGCCTCGATGATCGTGTCGGCGATCGCCCTGCACATCACTTCAACGGACCGGATCGCGTCGTCGTTGCCGGCGATCGGCACGGTGATCAAATCGGGGTCCGCGTTGGTGTCGACGAGAGCGATCATCGGAATGCCGAGCTTGTTGGCTTCGGCGACCGCGATGCGCTCCTTCTTGGAATCGATGACGAACATCAGTCCGGGAATCCGCGTCATCGACTTTATGCCCGCAAGATTCTTCGTGAGCTTCTCGCGCTGACGGCTGAAGAGAAGCTGCTCCTTCTTTGTGTAGTTCTCGAAGCCGCCGCCTTCCTCCGCGCCGGACTCGAGCTCCTTCAGACGACGCAGCTGCTTCTTGATGGTCTGGAAGTTGGTCAGCAGTCCGCCGAGCCATCGCTCCGTGATGAACATCGCGCCGCAACGTTCGGCCTCGGCCTTGACGAGCGGGGCGAGCTGTCGCTTGGTGCAGACGAAGAGGACGTTCTCGCCGCGAAGGATCACCTCGCGAACGAGCTTCTGCGCCAGCTCGAGCTGTCGCAGCGTCTTCTGCAGATCGATGATGTGGATCCCGTTCCGCTCGGCGAAGATGAACCGGCGCATCTTGGGGTTCCAACGGCGGGTCTGGTGGCCGAAGTGCACGCCGGCTTCGAGCAGCTGCTCGAGATTCGGATGAGTCATCGGACGCCTACCGCTTGCTGAACTGGAATTTCTTGCGCGCCTTCGGGCGGCCCGGCTTCTTCCGCTCGACCGCTCGCGCGTCGCGCGTCAGCAGTCCGAGCCCGCGCAGCTTCCTGCGATGCGCTTCGTCCATCGTGACCAGGGCGCGCGCGATCGCGAGTCTCAGCGCACCAGCCTGACCGCTCATGCCGCCGCCTTCGAGCTTGGCCTTCACGTCGAAGTGCCCCAGCGTATCGGTCGCCGTAAACGGCTGCTGAATCGCGCTGACGAGGGTCGGACGGGGGAAGTAATCACCCAGCGTGCGGCCGTTGACGTCCCACTTGCCTGAGCCGGGGGTGATGTATGCGCGGCACACCGCTTCCTTGCGGCGGCCGATCGTGTGAATGACTGCGGAATCTGCCATTTACTTCGTTGAAGTGGTTTGCTTGAGATCCAGAACCTTCGGACTCTGCGCGATGTGCGGGTGGTTTGGTCCTGCGTAGACGCGGAGCTTTCCGCGGAGTGACGACTTGGCCAGGTTGGTCTTGGGCAGCATGCCGTGGACGGCCTTCTCTATCACGCGCTCGGGGTGCTTGTCGATCATCGTCGCGAACGGCGTGAACCGCTCGTGCCCCATGTAACCGGTATGCTTGAAGTACCGCTTCTGCTCGGCCTTGCGCCCGGTGACCTTGACCTTCTCGGCGTTGATGACGATGACGTTGTCGCCCGTGTCCATATGCGGCGTGAACATCGGCTTGTGCTTGCCGCACATGGACACGGGTGACAACGTCATCGTCATCAATGCCGAGAAGGTCAAGGTCACCGGGCGCAAGGCCGAGCAGAAGCGGTACTTCAAGCATACCGGTTACATGGGGCACGAGCGGTTCACG
>JBKJKB010000178.1:0-7063 GCA_046597675.1 Gemmatimonadaceae bacterium | reverse complement strand
ACTCCGTGCTGGTCGTCGAGCACGATCCCGCCGCGATCGAGGCCGCCGACTACATGGTGGAGCTGGGCCCGGGGAGCGGCGAGCAGGGCGGCGAAATCGTGTTCGCCGGCCCGATATCGAGAGTGAGCGAGAGTCCGCTGACGGGTCAGTACATGACGGGCGAGCGGTCGATCCCCCTCCCCGCCGAGCGCCGCAGAGCGGGGCCGCGCTGGATCACGATCACCGGCGCGCGCGAGCACAATCTGCGGGACGTGGAGGTCCGGATCCCACTTGGCACGCTGACCGTGGTGACGGGCGTGTCCGGCTCCGGCAAGAGCACGCTCATCCACGACGTGCTGTACCGCGCGCTCGAGAACAAGCTGCACGGTGAGCACACGGCCAAGCAGCACCTGGGCGAGCGCGTCGGGGAATTCGACACGATCACCGGATACGAGGCGGTGGACGACGTGGTCCTCGTCGATCAGAGCCCCATCGGGCGCACGCCGCGGTCCAACCCGGTGACGTACGTGAAGGCGTTCGACGAGATCCGGCGGATCTTCGCGGCCACACCGCTCGCGCGCGAGCGCCGCTACACGCCCGGAACATTCAGCTTCAACGTCGCCGGTGGTCGCTGTGATATATGCGAGGGTGCGGGCGCGCTCGAGGTCGAGATGGTGTTCATGGCGGACGTGTTCGTGCCGTGCGAGGAATGCGGCGGCAAGCGATTCAAGCCGGAAGTGCTGGAAGTCCGCGTCAACGGCCGCAACATTCACGAAGTCCTGGACCTGACCGTCGATCAAGCCATTCGGTTCTTTCCTCGCGAGGAGAGGCTCGGTCAGACGCTCTGGCACGTGCAGCAGGTGGGCCTTGGGTACGTCCGGCTTGGACAGCCGGCGACGACGTTGTCGGGCGGCGAGGCGCAACGCATCAAGATCGCGCGCGAGCTATCGCAATCAGCGAAGCGGAGCGGGCGCAAGCTATATGTGATGGACGAGCCTACGACGGGGCTGCACCTGGAGGACATCCGCAAGCTCGCGCTCGTGCTCGAGCGGCTGGTTGACCACGGCCACACGCTCGTGCTGATCGAGCACAATCTCGATGTAATCAAGTTGGCGGACTGGGTGATCGATCTCGGGCCGGAAGGCGGGGATCGCGGGGGCCGAATCGTCGCGACCGGGACGCCGGAAGACGTGGCGGAGGTGAAGGATTCGTACACGGGGCAATGGCTCAAGCCGTTGCTGGCTAAGCAGGTCAAGAGAAACGCGCGTAAGAGAGACCGAGCAGGCTGACCTGGCTTCGATTGCTATGCCATCGGTCTGCAAGCGGCGGGTTGCGAGTGAGGCGTTTGAGTCCGGAGCACATCGCACCCCTCACGCGGATACCGTTCCTCACCCCAAACTATCCCTATGAGATTATCCCTGGTCTTGCTGACAACGGTCGTTCTGTCCAGCTGCATACCGCCCATGCCGTCCACTAGCGCGGCGCCGGGCTCCCCCGCCGCCGTCGTCGACGCGCTTGCCGACGAATACGTGCGCGAAGTGTTCCGCGAGAATCCCGATTTGGCCACCATCGAGGGCTACCCCGGCGCCGATCACGCGCGTCTGCGGGACAACTCGCTCGCCGCCGCGAGACGCTTCTGGTCACGGGAAGATGCCTGGCTGGCGCAGGTCCGCCGGATCGATCCAGGTCAGCTCGCGGGGACACCGCAGCACCGCACACTGTCAGTGCTGCGCGAGCTGCTGGAAGGAAGTGTTGGAGCCCGCGTCTGCCACAACGAGCTCTGGCCTGCGAGTCCCACGTATACCGGGTGGCAGGGCGTCTATCCCTTTATCGCCACGCTGCAACCGGTCGGATCTCCGGCCGCGCGCGCTGCCGCCGTCTCCCGCTTCCGCGCATTTCCGAAATATCTGGACACCGAAGTCGCCAACATGCGGGAAGGCGTACGACAGGGGTATGTGGCGCCGCGTACCGGCGTGGAAAGCGTAATCAGGCAGCTCGATGATCTTCTGGCGACGCCGGTCGGCGACTCGCCGTTCATGAGTCCCGCGGCGCGCGATACAGGGGCGCCTCCATCCTTTCGCGCGGAAATGACGAGCATCGTCGGATCCGAGATCAATCCGGCCATTCGCAGGTATCGCGACTACCTCGCGAACGTCTATCTGCCTGCGTCGCGATCAGCCATCGCCGTTTCCGAAGTTCCGAACGGGGCGGATTGTTACCGCGCCAGCGTCCGGTTGCACACCACGCTGCAGATCGAGCCCCGTGAGATACACGAGACCGGCTTGCGCGAGATGGCGAAGATCCGCGGCGAGATGCAGACGATCGCGCGCCGCAGCTTCGGGACCGATGACGTGACCGAGGCGCTCCGGCGCCTCAAGACGGACGCCGCGTACACGTTCCGCACCAAACCGGAGATGGTCGCTTACGCCCAGGCCGCTGTGGATCGCGCCCGCGCCGCGCTTCCCGCGTGGTTCGGAATAGTCCCGAAGGCGGATGTAGTAATTCAGCCGTATCCCTCGTTCCAGGAAAGATCTGCACCGGGTGGGCAGTACAACGCGCCATCGGAGGACGGCACGCGTCCAGGCATTTACCTCATCAATACGTATGAGCCGCAGAAGCAGAGCAAGGCCGGACTGGAATCGACCGCGTTTCACGAGACTTATCCCGGCCATCACCTGCAGATCACGATCGGGCGCGAGCGGCCGGGAGCGCACAAGCTCGTCAGCTATTTCTATTCGTCGGGCTTCGTGGAGGGATGGGGGCTGTACAGCGAACGGCTGTCAGAGGAGATGGGCCTCTATTCCGGCGACATCGATAAACTGGGGCTGCTCTCGAATGAAGCTTTGCGCGCAGCCCGACTCGTCGTGGATGCAGGCATGCACGCGCTCGGCTGGAGGCGGCAGCAGGCGATCGATTATCTGATGGCGAACACAACGTCATCGCTCGCGAGCGCCACCGCCGAAGTCGATCGCTACATAGCGGTGCCCGGCCAGGCGACCGCGTACATGCTGGGGAATCTCGAGATCCGCCGCCTGCGCGGGGAGGCGGAGCGTCAGCTCGGCTCGCGGTTCTCCATCAGGGATTTCCACGATCGCGTGCTCGAGGACGGCAGCGTCACGCTGCCCATGTTGCGGCAGAAAATCGAGGGGTGGATCGCAAGCAGCAGGTGAGCGCTACCTGCGGCTCTCCTGAAGTTTCTTCACCGCGCGCGCGACCAGGCGCCGCGGAACAAAACGCTGGACCTGTACCAGCAGCTTGTTCCTCGCGCCCGGCACGGCCACGCGCCACCCGGCCATCATCGCGCGGTATCCGAACTCGGCTACCCCCCGCGCATCGGCGACATCCAGAGCGAACAACTTTACGCTTTTAATCTTCGCGACTTCCGCGAACTCCGTTTCCGTCGGGCCCGGGCAGAGGCAGCTCACGACGATTCCTGATTTCGAGAGCTCTTCCGCCAGCGCCTGTGAGAAGCTGAGCACGAACGCCTTGGAGGCGTAGTACACGCTCATCATGGGCCCCGGGAAAAATGCGGCGGTGGACGCTACGTTCATCACGTAGCCGGCGCGTCTCCGCAGCATGGGAGCGACGAACAGTTTCGTGAGCTGCATGAGCGAAGTGACGTTGACCTGGACCATGGTCATCTCCCGGTCGATCGGCGTCTCGCTGAACTCCCCGCCGAGCCCGAAGCCGGCGTTATTGACGAGCACGTCGACGTCGATCCGGGCGTCGCGAACGGCCGCGAAGATCCGCTCCGGCGCTTCGGGGTCCCCGAGGTCATCGACGATGACCGTGGCCGTGATGGCGTGCTTCCCTTCCAGCGTGCCAGCGAGCGCTTCGAGCGCGTCGCGGCGCCGGGCCACGAGAACCAGGTCGTGATTGTGGGCGGCGAAAACCCTGGCGAGCTCGGCACCGATCCCCGCAGACGCCCCCGTGATCAGCGCCGTCTGGCGCCGTTTTGGATCGCTTGCCATGGTGGTTTGTGGTTCATGGTTTCTGGTCCCTTTCGCAAACCATAAACCATGAACCACAAACCGTGCGTCCTAGGGCGAGCCCAGATTGATCGAGAAAGGCCCGTTCCCGTGCAGCTGGATCACCGTCGCGCCGCGGGCACCGCCGAAATGGGGCATCCGCCCGGGTGCATAGAGGAAATCGCCCGGCTGATATTCGCGGATCGCCGCAGCATTCGCCGTCCCACCCATTCCCAGCCGGAAGACGCCGGAGAGCACGGTGATATGCTCGCCCATCGGATGCCAGTGTGGGGGAAATTCGTAGCCGTCGGGGAACTGGAGCCGCAGCGTGTAATCGCCGGTGCCGCCCGGGTCTCCGTGGATCACGGCTATTTTCGCGCCGGAAGCGAAGCCGGGGACAACGAGATCGGTCCAGGTGATTCCACTATTCCGCGCTGCGCGCGCGTACGGCCGCTTCTTCGGTGGCCGGGTCGATCGCGACCGTCGCACAGGACGCGAGAGCGAGCGCGAGGCTGGAAGCCAGCAGCGCGTGCCGCAATTTGGGAGACATTCGTACTCCTGATGTTGGAATCAAGGTGAAGCTCTCCGGCATAGGCCTGCCTGTCACGCATCCGGTGGCAACGCACAGGTTGAAGACGCACCCGCAAACAGTTTAGATTTCAAGGCTATTCCCGAGTAGCTCAGTTGGTAGAGCAGGTGACTGTTAATCACCGGGTCGGGGGTTCGAGTCCCTCCTCGGGAGCTGACATACAATCGAGTCGCAGCAACGGGCTGGCCGAGAAGGCCGGCCCGTTTGCGTTCTGCGCCCGGGCATGGGACGTGGCCGCGTAAATGCTATGTACTGTGGCAGGCGTATTTCCCCAGCGGAGCGTAATGCGGCTATCTGAGTTTATCCTCGCGAACCGGGAACCCATTCTGGCCGATTGGGAGGCCTTCGCGCGCACATGCACGCCGGCGTGCGACACCATGGACATCGACGCGCTCCGGGATCACGCCAGCGAGATGCTCACTGTAATCGCCGCGGATCTCAACACCCCGCAGAACCGGCACGAGCAATCGGAAAAGGCCAAGGGGAACGCCCCCGAAGAGGCCGCCACTACGGCTGCGGAAGAGCACGGCGCTGACCGCGCGGAGCACGGCTTCTCGGTAGAGCAGATGGTCTCCGAGTACCGTGCGCTTCGTGCCAGCGTCATCCGGCTGTGGACAAAAAAGTACGGGGAGCTTGGGCCGGACGACATCGCGGACTTGACGAGGTTCAACGAGGCCATCGATCAGGCGCTCGCTGAATCGGTACAGCGTTACACGGAGGACCTCGATCATTCCAAGGAAATGTTTCTCGCCGTTCTGGGACACGACCTTCGCACCCCGCTCGGCGCGGTCATGATGTCCGCGGAATTCATGCTGGATACGGCGGAGCTCCATGAGCCGCACCTCTCGCTCACGACGCGAATCTCCAAAAGCGCGACGCGCATGAACCGGCTGATCGGAGATCTTCTCGACTTCACCCGTGGTCGTCTCGGCGGCGGCATCCCCATAGCCCGCGCCCCGATGGACATGGGCAAGCTCGTGCACGACGTTGCCGAAGAGATCAAGGCGGCGTACCCGGATGGAACGCTGAAGGTGGACGCGCGCGGCGCGCTCCAGGGCGAATGGGATTGCCCGCGAATGAATCAGGTTCTGACGAACCTGATCGGCAACGCCATCGAGTACGGTTCAGACCGGGCCGCGGTCACGGTAGACGTCCGCAGCGACGACAACATGATCACGATCGCGATCCATAACCGCGGCGCGTCCATCCCGGCCGACCAGTTGAGCGGGATCTTCAATCCCATGAAGCGCCGGGAGAGCATGGCGAGCAGTTCCACCGAGGGCCCCTCGGGAAACCTCGGCCTGGGACTTTACATTGCCGAGCGAATCGTCACCGCGCATCAGGGGCGGATCGACGTGAGGTCCTCGGATGAGGACGGCACAACGTTCGCGGTTCATCTTCCCCGGACCGAGCCCGCACCGCGGCGGCGGAGCAAAGCGACGGCGAATTAAGCGCGGAGAGAATGTGCGACCGGTGCTCTGGGGTCTTCAACGGGGGCAAAGCCTTATGAGTTGAAGGCCTACTGAATGGCCGGGACTGAAAAAACGGGCCGATCTCTCGGCCCGCTTTTTTTCTGCCTTTCAGTGTCCCCGCTGATCATTGCGTCAGGTGGCATCCGTGGTGCAGCAACCCTCGGTGCAGCTGATCCACGCCGGACCCGTCGCCATGTCCAGCAACACATGTTCGTCTTTTTCGCCAGTGCCGCCCGCGGACGGTCCCCGCGTTGTGCGCGCCGGTCCGAGCAGGGGATTCTCGGCGCACGTTCCGAAGTTCGCCTTTGATGTGCTGGCCGTGTGAAATCCGCATCCGCGATACGGGCCGGAAAGCTGGACGCCCAGCCCCTTGATAGTCCACTGCATGGTTCCGGTAGCAGGCCCACCGAGCCACACGATGTAGGCGTGCGGACCCGGCTGCAGCCCCCACCGCTTCTCTACGCGTGAGCCGAGGTTCCGCATGCGGGCC
The DNA here is from genome assembly GCA_046597675.1 of Gemmatimonadaceae bacterium. Classification (GTDB taxonomy): domain Bacteria; phylum Gemmatimonadota; class Gemmatimonadetes; order Gemmatimonadales; family Gemmatimonadaceae; genus JACDCY01. The sequence continues at coordinate 565 of JBKJKB010000178.1, read as the reverse complement.
ACCGGCCTGCCACTCCCGACGGGCGCCCCGCGCGGGCCAAATTTCTTCGCTCCAGAATCCGCGCAGATCTCGACGTCAGTCGAGTCTCCGGGAACTGTGGACACCCTCCGAACGGTTGCGCACCCCGTCCATGAGGTTAGGGCGAGAGCTGCAACTTCCTCTGCGGTGCTCATCCCAGCGATCGGAGGTGGTGCCCCGGCGGGCGGCGAGCAAGCGCCTGCGATGACTGCCCCTGCCAACACAACGACCGCGACAAGCCGCGGCGGCGAAATACGTCTCACGTGATCCTCCGAATTGAGAGTGGTCATTTCCTCGGCCGAACGGCCGCGAGCTGGGACATGCGATTCGCTATCGGCCGCGTCGCGGGATCCGACCCGGCCCACAATACTGCGACAGCTTGCGCCCATTTGCCAGCCGATGCTGCATCACCCCTCCTGGCGGCGATCTCCGCCCTCGTCGCCATCATGCGAACGAGAGTGGCGCTCTCCAGCGGGTGCAGCAGCGTCGAAGCTGGGATCGTTCGCAAACCTTCCAGGGTCCCGTCGATCAGACCGATCGCCGAAGC
>JBKJKB010000081.1:0-11732 GCA_046597675.1 Gemmatimonadaceae bacterium | reverse complement strand
TCCGTGGGCATGGGATCGCTCCAAGCGTACGCGTCCTACCTGTCGAAGAAGGATGACATCGCGTTGAACGGCATAGCGACCGCGGCCACCAACGAGACGGCGGAAGTCGTACTCGGTGGAACGATCGCCATCCCGGCGGCCGTGGTGTTCTTCGGCGTCACCGGAGCGATGGCGATCGCGCAGTCGGGCTCGTTCAACCTCGGCTTCGCTACCATGCCGGTAGTATTCCAGCAGCTGCCCATGGGCAACCTGCTCGGCTTCATGTGGTTCGCTCTGCTCTTCTTCGCCGGCATCACGTCGTCGGTCGCGATGCTTACGCCGATCGTTGCGTTCTTCCGCGAGGAGTTCGGCTGGAAGCGCGAGATCATCGCGTGGTCGTTCGGCTTGATCACGTTGCTGTTCGGCCTGATGCACATCTTCTGGCTGCAGTACGGTTTCCTCGACGAGTGGGATTACTGGGCCGGGACGTTCGGCCTCGTCGTTCTCGCCGTGATCGAAACGATCCTCTTCATGTGGGTCTTCAAGCCCGAGAACGCGTGGGCCTCGATTCACCAGGGCGCGGACATCCAGATCCCGCGGATCTTCAAGTTCGTGATGACTTACGTGACACCTGTGTACCTGCTCTTCATTCTCGGCTGGTGGGGCATCCAGGACGCGCTTCCGATCCTGACCAATGAGAAGGCGGCCGGCGGTGGAGTTCTGACTCCGGAGATGCATCCGTATGTCACGGGTGCGCGACTGATCATCGTCGGGTTCGCGGTGATCTTCGCCTTCCTCATCCGGATCGCGTGGAAGAGAAACAAGTACGACGACCGCGCAGGATTCGTGGAAGTCGACCAGTCAGGGAGGGCCACCGTATGACTACCGGCGCGATCATCTTCATGGCCCTGAGCTGGAGCTTCGTGCTCGGGCTCACGGGGTGGGCGTTTTACAGGCTGCTGACGCACAAGAAGCATCATGACCCCGACGGATTGGGGCCGGCTGTGCCGCCCGAGCCGCCGGCGCGGGAGAGATAACGTAACTGCCGGATCGCGGCGATCCCGGCAGCCGGACCAAGCGCAAGAAATACCAACGCCCATCTCCACCCCACGCGCTCGGCGAAAACCGGCACGAGCTGCATCGGCAGCATCGTGAGCAGGAATCCAAGCGACGTCTGCATCGTGAGCGCCGTCCCCACAGCGTGTGACGGAACCGACTCCGTGACCAGAGTGCTGAACTGCGCGCTGTCCGCGATCACGAAGAAGCCCCACGCCAGCGCGAACGGAGCGAGCAGCCAGAGCGGCGCGCCAAAAAACAATCCGCTCAGCAGGCAACAGGCGCCGCTGGCCACGAGCGAAATTGTCACCAGTCGCTCGCGACCGTTCTTGTCGGCGAACAGTCCGCCCCACACGCACCCCGCACCGCCGATGGCGATCGCGAGAAAGGAGAGCAACGTGACCGGAGCGTTCGACTCCGGTCCACGTGCCAACACGCTGGCCGCGAGAAATGCGGGGATCCACGTCCACACCGCGTACAGCTCGAACATGTGACCGAGGTAGCTGGCGGTAGCGAGCCGCCATTCGCGGACACGCACGACCGACCCGACAAGACCCCAGGAAAACGGTCGCGACACGAACGCGTACGGTCCGTCGCGGAATCCGACCCACACCAGCAGCGCCGCGGTAGCCGCGCACGCGGAAGCGGTCAGCACCACGGGCCCGACACCAGCATCGGGGATCGCGTGCACGAGATAGGGCGTCGCCTTGCCGATGGTGAGCGCTCCGACGATGGTGCCGATCGCGAGTCCGCGCTGCGCCCTGAACCACGTCGCGATCATCTTCATAGCGGGCGGATAAACTCCCGCGAGACAGAATCCAGTCAGGAACCGCAGAGCCAGCGCGCCCTGATAGCCATCGACGGTCAGGATCGCCGCGTTCACCGCGGCCCCCGAGAGCGCGGACAGCGCGAACAGCGTTCGCGAGCGGACGATGTCGGCGAGGTTCAGCGTCGCGGCGACCGCCGTCCCGGCAACGAAGCCGAGCTGCACGATCGTCGTAAGCCAGCCGGCCTCGGACGCGCTCAGTCCCCAGAGCTGGGCGAGTTGGGGGGAGACGGCGCTCGCCGAGAACCAGAGCGACATCCCGAGCAGCTCGGCAGTGCCCATGAGTGTCAGGGCACGCCACTTCCCGTGGGCAGGCTCGACTTGCATGGGCGAAAAGGTAACAATCGCCCGTTCGGGCGTGAGCTACGACCGCTAAAACAAGATGCGTTGCGAGCGGTAGATTTGCCGCGATGACTTCACTCGAAACGCTCCAGAGAGCACTGGCCGACCGGTACACCTTCGATCGGGAGATCGGCTCGGGTGGAATGGCCACCGTTTACCTCGCCCAGGATCTGAAGCATGGGCGCGACGTCGCCGTCAAAGTTCTGAAGCCGGAGCTCGGCGCTGTGCACGGCGCCGAACGGTTCCTCTCCGAGATCAGGGTAACGGCGAACCTTCAGCACCCCAATCTTCTCCCGCTCTTCGACAGCGGCGAAGCCGAGGGTCTTCTCTTTTATGTAATGCCGTTCGTGCGCGGCGAGACTTTGCGCGCCCGAATCGATCGCGAGAAGCAGCTCCCAATCGAAGAAGCGGTAAGAATCGCCGTGGCCATCGCCAGCGCCCTGGGCTACGCCCACGAGCACGGCGTCATTCATCGGGATCTGAAGCCCGAGAACATCCTGATTCAGTCCGGGCAACCGGTCATCGCCGACTTCGGCATCGCTCTCGCTGTCTCGAAGGCCGGCGGAGCGCGCGTCACCCAGACGGGGCTTTCTCTCGGGACCCCCCAGTACATGAGCCCCGAGCAGGCGGCTGGCGATCGCGTCATCGATGCGCGCAGCGACATCTATTCGCTCGGCGCGGTGACATACGAGATGTTTGCGGGGGAACCGCCGCACAGCGGAACGAGCGCACAGGCGATCATCGCCAAGCTGATGACGAGCGAGCCGAGGCCGTTACACACGTTGCGCTCGACCGTGCCGGTCCACGTCGCATGCGCCGTCGAGAAAGCGCTTGCCAAGCTCCCCGCCGATCGCTTCGCGACCGCCAACGATTTTGTCGCGGCGCTGCAGAATCCTTCGTTCACGATTCCGTCGCGGGCGGGAATGGCGCCCCTGCGGGATATGGCCGCTGAGAAGAGCTGGAAGAAGATCACCTTCGTCACCGCGGCGTTCGCCGTACTGATGACTGCCGTTGCCATGTGGGCGCTTGCGAGACCCGCGCAAAGCGGGACCGTTTTGCGGTACACCCTCGCCTTTGACTCGGCTCAAGCAATTGGCGGTCCCCGCGCTCGTATCGCGATCTCACCCGATGGATCGCATATCGTCTATACGGGCGGAGCGCAGCAGCACCTTTACGTCAGGCGTCGGGACGAGCTCGTCGCCCGGCTTCTCCCCGGTACCGAGAACGCGATGAACCCCGCGTTCTCACCGGACGGGCGCAAGATCGTCTTCAACACCACGACCGGGTACGGGTTGCGCGTCGTCTCCATCCAGGGCGCCCCGCCGGTACTGATTACGGATTCTCTCATCGGTAACGGAGGCCAAAGCTGGGGACGGGACGGCTTTCTTTACGTCGATGGAGTCGGCAGCGCGCCACTCGTCCGCGTCGCGCCGGAGCCAGGCGCCCCGCCGAAAGTTTTTACCGCGCTCGACACCGCAAGCGGAGAAGTGAACCACAACTGGCCGGATGCCCTGCCCAACGGAAAAGGCGTCCTCTTCACCGCGCACTATGGCGGGAAGAACCGCTCCGGGAGCGCCATTGCCGTGGCAGAGACAGAGAGCGGCCGCCATCGATCGATCCTGCCAGGCGGCACCATCGCCCGATATTCGCGCTCGGGTCACATAGTCTACGTTACCGCCGATGGAACGCTGATGGCCGTTCCCTTCGACCAGAATAGCCTGAAAATCAGTGGCGAAGCGATCGCGATAGTTGATCGCCTGCGGGTCGGTAATGGAAGCGACGTCACGCTTTCCGACAACGGAACGCTGATCTACGCCACTGGAGGGCAACAGCTGGGGCGGGAGCTTGTGTGGGTGTCTCGTAATGGCACGGCGGAGCGCGTCGATTCAACCTGGTTCGGAAACTTTTGGGATCCCGCAATTTCGCCTGACGGAAAACGGGTCGCCGTTGTGGACGAAAACAGCACGCGCTCTGACATCTGGATTAAGCAGCTCGATCGCGGACCTTCCCTGAAGCTGACCGTAGACGGCATTTATAACGGGTACCCGTCGTGGAGCCCGGACGGGCGGTCAGTGACTTTTTTTTCCGACGTTGGCCGGAAGCGGGAGCTGTGGACGCAGAGGGCGGATGGCAGCGCGAAGCCCGCGCTGCAATTACGGACGGAGGAGGACATTGCGGAATCGGCATGGTCACCCGACGGGCGGTGGCTTGTGTTTCGCACTCGCACCCGCGGAGCCACCCAGGGAGACATTTTTGGCGTACGACCGGGGGTGGACAGCGCACCCGTGGCCCTGGTGTCCACGAGGCGTTCGGATGTCGCGCCGGCAATCTCGCCGAACGGCCGGTGGATGGCTTACGAATCGACGGAGAGCGGGCGAGCCGAGATCTACGTGGTCCCGTTCCCCAATACCCACGACGCAAAGTGGCCCATATCAACGCACGGAGGAGTCGAGCCAGCATGGGCCCCAAGCGGCCAGGAGCTCTTCTACCGCGATGAAAACAACATGATATCGGTCAGCGTCAGGACTGCCCCATCATTCGAGCTGGGCGCCTCCACTACACTTTTTTCAACCAATCAGTTCGTCTCGGGTAATAATCATCGTGCATACGACTTGTCGCCTAATGACGGGAGGTTCCTGATGATTCGCCCGCTAGGATCACTTCGGCAGGGACAGCTGATCGTCGTGGAAAACTGGTTCGACGAGCTAAAGGCCAAGAACTCCCAATGACCCGGCTGGGTCTCGAACCCAGGACCTACGGATTAAAGCCCGTCGCTCTACCGTTTGGTGGTGCGGCGGCCAACACTCGAGGGCTTCGAGCGCCGAAATAAGCCAGCCATAACGGCCAAGTGCGTGTTACCAGATTAGCGGCCGTAATGAATCCTGCCTGACCATCGCATCGCCAGGCTTGCAGCCGAACGCTGCCGCGAACTGCGGCATATTCGAGAGCGGGCCATTGATCCTCCACTGCCGCGGGGCATGCAGGGCCGTCTGAATCTGTGTCCGCTGGGCCTCCGGCCGCATCGCGCCGGCCCAGCTTCTGGCGTAGGCTACGAAAAACCGCTGGTCCGGCGTGAAGCCGTCCCTTAAGACACCCGGACCGCGCGCGCGCGTCGCATTCTTGAACGCGTCGTAAGCTACGCTCACGCCTCCGTAGTCCGCGATGTTTTCGTTGAGCGTGAGCTTGCCGTTCACATGCAGCGAATCGAGAACCGTGTACTCATCGAACTGCCGTACCATGAGAGCGGTTCGCTGCCGGAAGTTCGAGAGGTCGATGGGTGTCCACCAGTTTCGCAGATTATTGCGCGCGTCAAACGCTGCGCCGTGCTCATCGAAGCTGTGAGTAAGCTCGTGGCCGATCACTGCTCCGAGGGCGCCGTAATTCGCCGCGTCGTCACCGCTCGGATCGAACAGCGGTGGTTGAAGCCCACCTGCTGGAAGTAGTATCCGGTTGTTCCAATTATACTTGTCTCCGCCCGACGCCTGGATCGGCCACGTCCCCGCGTCGGATTGTCCGATCCGGCTCATGTCCCCGGCGTGTAACGCCCGCAGACTTGCAACTGAATTCGCGTAGAACTGTCCCGGTCGCAGACGCAGCGCCGAGAGATCGATCCATCTGGACGGGAAGCCAATCTCGAAGGTCGCTGCCGCCAGCTTCGACAGCGCTTGTTCCTTGGTCGCGTCCCCCATCCAAGCGAGGTGCTGAATTCGCGCGCGAAAGGCCTCCGCTACATTCGAGGCAACGTCTTTCACCAACGCAAGCGCGCGGGCAGAAAAACGCGCCTCCAGAAACTTCTGATCGAGTAGTTGCGGCAAGTAGATCCCATCGGCGCAGCGTCTAGCTCGGGGCACGGCGTCCGTTGCGCCATACAGTTGCCGCGCGAAGCGGGCACTCTCTCTCTCGAAAGCGGTGCTGAGATTCGGAGCTGCGGACCGGACGACAACCCAGCTGAGGTACGCCCGCCACTCTTCCACTGGCCGCGATGCGAGCAACGCATCCACAGCGCGCATCTGCTTGGGGTTCTCGACGTCGACGACGCTGATGTCGGGACGTCCCATCGCGCGGAAGAACTGCGGCCAGGCGAACCCGGGCATCATCTGCTGGAGCTCGGCCACGGACATCTTGTTGTGGATCAACAAGGGATCGCGGCGTTCAAGGGCGGTGTATGCCGCCTCCGCCAAAGCGGTTTCGAGCGACAAGGCATGCAGCGCGTTCGTACTCGCTTCGCCGGAATCGCGCCCGACGAGACTCATCAAAGTCGCGATGTGCCGGACGTAACGCTCGCGGACTCCCACGGACGCGCTGTCCTTCCGGAGATAGTAACCTCTATCGGGTAATGGCAGACGCGCCCGAGCGAGCCTCGCCATAAGCACCTGCGCATCCCCGGGATCACTCGCCGAAAGCAGCACGAACGGAACCAATACATACTGCCTTTGAAGTCGTGCGATCTCGGATTCGACGTCTTTGCGTGTACGCAGCGATTCAATGCGCCGCAGTTGGGTCGCGATCGGACGCCAGCCGAGGCGCTCGACCGCCGACGAATCCATGCAAGAGGAGTAGTGGATTCCGAGCGTTCTCGTCGCGTGATCGCGTGCAGAGGAGTAGTTCTGTGCTGCGTGCACCAATATGGAGTCCAGCGTCGACTCAACCGAACGGTAATTCTCTTCCTGGATTCCCCACGATGCTTTCGACTGGGGGATCGGATTCCTGCGCAGCCACCCACCGTTTGCAAACTGCGCAAAGTCGGTACACGCATTGACTGTCGTGTCCAGATCAGCCCGCGATGTAACGGATCCCATGCGGTCCGCAGCGGGTTGCTGCGCTTGGACCGCCGTGGCAATCCCGAGCCCGACCAGCAAAAAAAGGGTCTTTATTTCGTCAGCCCTGGCAGAGTTTGTTCCTTCAGCAGACGTAGCTGAACCGGCCGTCAGGAATGCGCAGTCCAAGTTACTGCTACGGCCCCCGACTGCAACGTATGACTCTACTATGACCCGGCTGGGTCTCGAACCCAGGACCTACGGATTAAAAGTCCGTTGCTCTACCAGCTGAGCTACCGGGTCTTGCTGCAACTGCCAATATATCAGCCCGGAAAAGAAAGCTGACAAGCTCAGGCGGGATCCGCGTCGTCGTCATGGTTCTGCGGCATCTTCTCGCCATCTGCAGGCACCAGCGAGATCTTGCCGTCGTCCTCGAGGATCGCCCACCTGATCTGCTCGAGCTTCTCGTATCCCGCCTTGTGCATTTCGGCCAGCAGCTCTTCGGGGCCGATCCGCTCCCGATTCATGTTCTTCTCGACGTAACGGCCCGCTCTAACCAGCACCGTCGGCGTGCCGTTGATCGCCGTGTGCGCCCGCTTGGACATGTGGCTGAGCACCGACGTCAGCACGACCAGACTCAGCAACGTTGCCGTCGCCACTGTTGCGTTGGTCATCGAGAAGTCTTCCCTCAGCGCCGCCTGCGAGAAGAACTCGGGAATCAACAGCAGCATGACGAGCTCGAACGCGGACATCTTGTTCAGCTCGCGCTTGCCCATCACCCGAAGCGCGATCATCAGAAAGAAGTAGATGAAGGCGATGCGCAGAACGGTCTCCATAACTACATCCTCACGGGAAGACGACGGTAGAGATACTGACACGCGCGCTGTCGGCAGCGTGGATTGCCGCGATGCTTCCACGGTGGCGGCCATAGTCGTTCGCGCGCACGCCCAGCTGGACGCGTCTCGTTTCACCTGAAGCGACGTCGGCAAGCTCCACCTCGAATGCCCGGGCCGCCGACGGGACGAGCTGCAGATCGGTGAACCTCGCGACATAGCTCGTGTCGAACCGCACGGTGACGGTATCGAGCGGCGACGGCCCCTGGTTCGTGATCAGCACGGTGACCGCTTCCACAGTCCCATGCCTGACACGGGCCGGATATTCCACGGTCATCGATATATTCGCGCCGCGGTCACCGACGATGGTGCCGGCTTCGCCGAAAACCTTCAAGGCAGCCAACACCGGGATCAGCATGATCAGCGCGAGCCCCACCAGCTGCCATCCGCCAAACTTCAAATGCCGGTTCAACTCCGGGAGCTCCGGCGGCTCCGGCGGCTCCGGCGGCTCCGGCGGCTCCGAGGGACGCGTGCTTTTTCCGGGCGCCACGTTTCGCTCCGCTCAGGTGAATGTTCCGGCCCTTCACGAAGCGAAACCCGTGCCGTGTATCGGTACGGTAACACGCTCGCCAAAACGTGTTTTCCGCCCTAATTTGGGTAAGTGGAAACTTCGACCTCCCTCCTGAACAGGCTGGACCGCCGCGATCGCGCGCTCTTCACGCGCTGGGCGATTGGGCCGGCGGCTACCCACGCGGTACAGCGCTTCTGGCGCATCATCACGCACCTCGGCGGGGTACAGGTGACGGTAACGGCCGGGCTGGTGCCGCTCGCATTCGGTCACGACCTTCTCCAGCTCGCCGCGTTCAACGCGCTCGTGACGCTTGGACTCTCGCACTTCGTCGTGCAGGTCATGAAGCGCAAGCTCAGCCGGCCGCGTCCGTCAACTGGAATCGGGTGCTCGACGTTCATCGAAGAGCCGGACCGATTTTCCTGCCCCTCGGGACACGCTGCTGCCGCAATGTCTGTCGCGGTCGTCTACGCGATGACGTTTCCGGCGTGGGCGGCGCCGCTGCTCGCTCTTGCTCTGGCGGTCGGCGCGTCGCGCGTATTCCTCGGCGTGCACTACCCGGGTGATGTCGTTATCGGTCAGGCGATCGCGATTCTCACCGGAGCGTTAGTAATCGCAGTCTGATGGCCGGCACGCCGCTGCCGGCTTCGCACGATCCCCGCTCCGGTGCCACGCTGGAGCAGACGCTGTTTCCGGCCGGGACACCGCCAGCGATGGATCTCCGCACCGCCGCTCTGCCTGCGACGCTCAGACCCGGCGCGAAGCTCGGAGTGCTGGATATCACCGAGTTCTTCGGCGAGACCACCGGCGGAATCCGGACGTACCTCCTCGAAAAAGCGAAATACGTCGAGGCGTCGCCGTCGCTGCGGCACGTGCTGGTGGTGCCGGGCCCCGGAGACTCCGTCACCGAGACCACCGGCGTGCGATGCTACCGCCTCCGCGGCCAACCCGTGCCGACGCAACACCCGTACAGGTTCATGGCCGGACTCCGCGCCAACACGAGGATATTCGCGCACGAGCGTCCCGACGTCATCGAGGTCGGAAGCACCGGCATCGTGCCGTGGATAGTGAACCGCGCCGCCCGGGGGACGAACATTCCGGTCGTGTGTTTCTTTCACAGCGATTTTCCGAACATCATCGCCCCGCACCACAAGACGGGAGTGGGATGGGCGGCCGCGCGCGAGATGGCATACGGTTACCTGCGCGCACTCGACCGGCTGTTCGTCACTACGCTCGTGGCATCGGACTTCTCCGCGTCCGAGCTCCGGCGCGTCGGCGTGGAGAATACCGTTCGTGTGCCGATGGGCGTCGACCTCGACCGGTTCCACCCGCGCAGAAAGGCGTATGCCGCCGCCACACGGCACGACGCTTCCCTGCCGGAGGGACCGCTGGCGGCGTACGTTGGCCGGTTTGCGCGTGAGAAGGATCTGCACGTGCTGATCGACGCGTGGAGCATCGTCGAGCGGGAGACTGACGCGACACTCCTGATGATCGGCGACGGGCCCCTCAGGCCGGAGCTGCAGGCGCGCGCGAAGTCGAAACGCATCCGCTGGCTTCCCTTCGAAAAAAACCGGGACAGACTCGCCGACCTCGTGGCCGCCCTGGATTTCTACATCGCGCCCGGTCCGGTAGAGACGTTCGGGCTCGCCGCCGTCGAGGCGCTCGCAACCGGCATTCCGGTGCTGTCGTGCGACCGTGGCGCTGTCGCCGAGCATGTGCAGCGCTCCGGAGCGGGACGGCTGTTCGTCACCGGGAGCGCATCGAGTCTCGCGGAGGAAGTCTCCGCGATGCTGCGCCAGGACCTCGCGGCACTGGGCGCGAAAGGGAGAGACCACGCCGAGCGTGAGCACAGCTGGTCGGGAACGTTCGACAGGCTGTTCCAGGTGTACGGCGAGATAGCAAGGTGACGACCGCGCCGAGCGCGTCGGCTGAAGGGATGCGACTGGCGATCTTCACCGACACATACCCTCCGCACATGAACGGAGTCGCGGCCGCGCTGGGACGGCTCAGCAACGCCGTGCGGGAGCGCGGCGGCGAAGTGCGAGTGGTGACCACGAGCGACCCGCGCGCGCCCGCCGCCGAATCAGGCGTACGACGCTGGCCGAGCATTCCCTTCTGGGCGTATCCGCAGCTGCGCGTCTCGGCACCGCCGCCGAGCCGTGTCGCACGCGAGCTTGCGTCGTGGCGTCCAACTCTGGTCCATGTGGCTACACCCTTCGGCGTCGGACTCGCGGCCCGCCGCGCCGCCATGTCGCTCGGCGTGCCGTTGGTGACGTCGTATCACACCAGCCTCAGTCAGTACGCCGCCTTTTACAAGCTGGGAAAACTGAGCGCGCCGGGCTGGTCGTTCCTTCGCTGGTTTCACAACAGCGGTCTGCGCACGTACTGTCCGTCGAACGCGATCCGCGCGGAGCTCGACGACAATGGATTTCGTAACACCAGGATATGGAGCCGTGGAGTCGACATGTCGCGCTTCAGTCCGTCACGACGGACCGCGGACATGCGATCCCGGTTCGGAGCGGGGCCGGACACAGTCGTCGTCGCGTACGTGGGAAGGATCGCCGCTGAAAAAGGTCTGGCTGTCGCCGCTGCAGCGATGCGGCGGCTCGGAGGGGAAAAGTCGATCCGGTTCGTCGTGGTGGGAGAAGGACCGTACGAGAGTCGTCTGCGCTCGCTGTCGCCGCGCGACGCGGTCTTTACGGGCCGGCTTTCGGGCGACGCGTTGAGTGAGGCGTACGCGTCCGCGGATCTGTTCGTGTTTCCGTCAACGACCGATACGTTCGGTCAGGTGCTGCTGGAAGCGATGGCGTCGGGACTTCCGATTATCGCCGCGGACGCAGGCCCCACGCGCGAGGTGCTCGGCGACGCTGCTGGAGCTCTGGTTCCGCCCAGCGATGACGTCAGGCTCGCCGCGGAGATACGCCGGCTGGCGACGAATCCGGCGGAGCGCGCGCGCATGGCCGCGGCAGCCCTCCGCGCGGCAAGTGAGAGATCCTGGATATCGGTGTTCGACGATCTGGTGCGCGATTACAATGAAATCGCTCTGACTAACTGAGCTACAGGGCGGACGCACACGCTCGAGTCATAGACGCCATTCGACTCCAGCGAACACCGTGCGGGGAAGTCCGGGCTTGATGCCCTCCGGACGCCGCGATGCGATGTACTTGTTACCCGCGACGTTCTTGACCGCGGCGGACACCGACAGGTCGCTCAGCACCGGCAGCCGGTAGCGCGCCGAAAAGCCGTACACGCGATACGCTGGAATCAGTCCGACGCGCCCATTCGCCGAGCCGGCACGCGTCTCGAAGTTGTCGGCGAACTGCTCGCCTACATGCAGCCCGTCGAGCCGCAGCAGCACGCCCGAGGGATGG